>NZ_DCEN01000069.1:0-18862 GCF_002316955.1 Proteiniphilum sp. UBA1028 | reverse complement strand
TAAAAAAATATTTTTCTGACAATTTTATTATTTTTTTTAAAAACTTTAAAAACTCAAAGTAGGCTGTTGGCGGTTTATAATTAAAAAATAGTACTTCTGAACTGTTAACGTTACGAAAATGAGGTGAGGGGAATGGGATTTATTTTAAATTTGCGTTTGGAAAAATAGTTCTACTACATATTAGGCACAATCGAGTTTTCATTACCAGCTTAATATGCAGATTTTGTTTTGAAATTATTTTTAGTATCCGGCCGTTTTATCATCCTGCAGTTTTAGTAGCCAGTTGTTTTAGTATCCGGCCGTTTTATTATTTGGCGGATTTTAAGCAGGCCGTTTGATATTTCGTGGTTATTATGAGTTAATAGTTTAGTATTCAGTTATATTTTGAAGTTTTTTTAATGTACAAAATATCTCTCTTTCTCTATCTCTTTTTATTTGTCTCTATAAGCGCTTTCTCTGCCGGGCCGCCGACTGTTGAAAGGGCTGCCACGGGAAAAGCTGAAAATGCAATAGCCACCGAGGGAATTCTTGCCGAGGGAATACCTGCAACGGGAATAGCCGAAACGGAAATACCTGCAACTGGAATACCGGCAACGGAAGTGAGGGCGGTATGGCTGACCACCAACTATGGGCTTGACTGGCCTCGTAACAGGAGTAACATAGAAGTGCAGAAGAGGGAACTGACGGATATACTGGATAATCTGCAGAAGCACAATTTCAATACTGTCATGTTTCAGGTAAGGGCAAGGGGTGAGGTGTTATATAACTCTGATATTGAGCCGATGTCGTTGATGATTGCATCTCGGGGACCAGGTAGGAGAGCCTTTGATCCGCTGGCTTTTGCCGTTGAAGAGTGCCACAGAAGGGGACTGGAATGCCATGCCTGGATGGTGACCTATCCGTTGGGAGGTGATAAGCATGTGCGCGAGCTGGGCTCAAAGTCGGTGACAAAAAAAAACCCCTCTTTAACTAAAAAATTCAGGGGCGAATGGTTTCTCGACCCGGGAAATCCAAGGACGGACGACTACCTTCTTTCGATTGTGAACGAGATTGTTACAAATTATGATGTGGATGGGATACATTTCGACTATATACGGTACCCTGACAACAGGGGACAGTTCCCCGACGATGGGATGTACCGTCTGTATGGCAAGGGCAAGTCGCGAGCCGATTGGCGCAGGGATAACATCACCCGCTTTGTGACGAAGGCGTATGACCGGGTTAAAAAGGTAAAACCGTGGGTACAAGTGAGCAGCTCGCCACTAGGCCGTTACCGTGCTTTGGAAAACGTGGGGCACGGATGGACTGCCCTTGAAACGGTCTATCAGGATGCGGGGCGGTGGATGAGGATAGGTAAGCATGATGCGCTCTACCCGATGATGTATTACAAGGAGGCGCTGTTTTATCCTTTTGTGGACGATTGGGTCAGGCAGGGGAACGGACGTATTGTGGTGCCGGGATTGGGAGCCTACCAGATGGTGGAGCTTGGATGGTCGCAGCAGGATATACTTAACCAGGTTGATTATACACGGCAAAAGAAAGTGTATGGCCAGGCATATTTCCGTGCGGAGAACGTGTTGGCCAATACGAAGGGAATTCTGAGGTCGTTGGAGGAGTACTACCGATACCCGGCAAAGTTGCCTGCAATGACCTGGCTGAGCAGTTCGGCGCCAGCAATGCCGCACGAAATAAGGGCGGAGAAGAGGGAGGATGGACTGTTTGAACTGGCATGGGAATCGGCCCATGATGGCGAAAGGGTGACTTACAACGTGTATCGTTGCCGGACGGAGCATCTCGACAGGGAGGACGCGGCGAATATCCTGGCGGTGGGACTAAGACAGCCGCTGCTGGCAATAAGTGTGCCTGACAACGATGAGGCGTTTTATTACTTTGTAACTGTATCGGACTCGTTCCATAACGAGAGTGAGGCAAGTTTGCCGGCTTTTTTCTTTCATTCTGAAATGGAAAAATGACTTTAACAGCCTCTATTTTATATTGCAAATACTCGGAAAAGTCGAAAAAATAGAATAATTTTGTAATTTATGGACGGCAGTCAGAAATTAAAGAAACAGGTAAAGGAGGAGTTTATGGAGTACCTTACTCTTCATAAACACCGCAAAACTCCGGAGCGTTTTGCTATCCTTGACCATATATACTCAATAAAAGGACATTTCGACATGGATTCATTATACAAATCGATGATCGAGGTGAATTTTCGTGTGAGCCGTGCAACACTATACAACACTATCCAGCTGCTGCATGATTGCGGGCTGGTGGTGAAGCATCAGTTCGGGGGGAACATATCTAAATATGAGAGGGCATACGGGAACGAAAACCATAACCATCTGATATGTACCACCTGCGGTGAGGTGCGGGAGATGAAGAACGAAGACCTGCTGACATCTGCTCAGCTGAAAAAGATAAGGAAGTTCACGGTGAGCTACTATAGCATGTATATATACGGTACGTGCAGCAAGTGTACGCATGCCAAGCGGATGAAACTGAGGAGGCTGGCACGTACAAATATTTCCGGGAGGGCCAAAAAAAGCAGTACGGGCGGACGGACCCCAAAAAGCAGTACGGGCGGAGGGACCCCAAAAAGCAGTACGGGCGGGCGGGCCAAAAAAAGCAGTCCTGTCAAGCTGGCCAAAAAAAGCAGTGGCAAAAACAACGGAGCTGATAAAACCGGCGGCGACAGCCTGAATGAAAAATAGGCTGAAGAATGTATATTTCAATGACAAAAAAAGATATAACTGAAAAAACAAAAATGAAGGTCGATGTAATCTTAGGGCTCCAGTGGGGCGACGAAGGCAAAGGTAAGATAGTGGACGTGCTTACGCCAAACTATGAGATGGTAGCGCGTTTTCAGGGTGGGCCTAATGCGGGTCATACCCTTGAGTTTGAAGGGGAAAAATATATTCTAAAATCGATTCCATCGGGGATCTTCCAGCAGGGGAAGCTCAATATCATTGGTAATGGTGTGGTGATTGACCCGGCTCTGTTCAAACAGGAGGTTGAGGCACTGGAGACTACCGGCCACACGCTTACCGACAAGCTCTGCATCTCTAAAAAGGCTCACCTGATATTGCCAACGCACCGGTTGCTTGACGCTGCATCGGAGAGGGCGATGGGTGAATCGAAGATAGGTACTACTGGACGTGGCATTGGGCCGGCATATACCGATAAGATAAGCCGCCACGGACTGAGGGTGGGCGACCTTTTAAATAACTTTGAAGAGAAGTACCGCAGGGCGGTGGAAAGACATAAAGAGATACTGGATAGCTATAATTTCGAATATGACCTGCAGGAGTTGGAACCGGAATGGTTTGCAGGGGTGGAGAAGATGAAGGAGTTCCAGATTATAGACAGTGAACATGTTATAAACAGGCATCTTGCCGAAGGCGGAAGCATACTGGCTGAGGGCGCACAGGGATCGATGCTTGATATTGATTTCGGCTCTTACCCGTTCGTGACCTCCTCAAACACAGTGTGCGCGGGAGCATGCACCGGCCTTGGTGTGGCACCGGGAAAGATTGGTGAGGTGTATGGTATTTTCAAGGCCTATTGTACACGCGTGGGGAGCGGGCCGTTCCCTACGGAGCTGTTCGATGATGAGGGCCAGAAACTGCGCGACAACGGAAATGAATATGGGTCGGTTACCGGACGGCCGCGCCGTTGCGGGTGGATTGACCTGGTGGCGCTTCGATATACGGTTATGCTGAACGGGGTGACTAAGCTGGTGATGATGAAAAGTGATGTGCTGGACAGCTTCGATACTATAAAGGCATGTGTGGCTTACAATATTGATGGTGAAGAGATTGAGGAGCTGCCGTTTGATATTGCGGAAGGTATTGAACCAGTATTCGTGGAGCTGCCCGGATGGAAGACGGATATGTCCAAGATGCAGTCGGAGGATGAATTTCCAGAGGAGTTTAATAACTACATCACCTTCCTTGAAGAGGAGCTTGGCGTGCCTGTTGCTATTGTTTCGGTAGGTCCCGACCGTGCCCAGACAATTATACGGGGATGAACTTTTGCGGGGAGTAAATGTTAATTAGAAAACATCATTGCTTCATCAATTAATTATTTATGACAACAATCTGGATTTTATTTATAGCTATTGCAGTGGCCGGGTGGATAGTACAGGGTACGCTGCAGAGCCGGTTTAAAAAATATTCAAGGATCCCTGTCCGCAACGGTATGACGGGCAGGGACGTGGCCGAAAAGATGCTGCACGACAATGGCATCTATGATGTGCAGGTGATATCAGTGAGGGGGCAGCTGACGGACCACTACAATCCGCTGAACAAGACAATTAACCTGAGCGAGCCGGTATATGGCTCCAACAGCGTGGCGGCTGCAGCAGTAGCCGCACACGAGACAGGCCACGCCATACAGCATGCCTTGGGGTATGCACCACTGAAAATGCGATCGGCATTGGTGCCTGTGATCTCATCTACCTCTAAATGGGTGATGTGGGTGATATTGCTGGGGATAATCATGATTCAGACTTTTCCGATGCTCTTGTGGTTCGGAATAGGTATGTTTGCACTGACAACCCTTTTCAGCTTTATTACACTGCCGGTGGAGAAGAACGCGACAAACCGTGCGATCCGATGGCTGAGCAGTGCCGGTATAACCGATATGAGCAACCATAACCAGGCTGAAGATGCGCTACGGTGGGCGGGATATACCTATGTGGTTGCGGCTCTCGGCTCACTCGCGACGCTACTCTATTACATAATGATTGCCATGAGCGGCAGCAGGAGGTCGTAACATAAACTGATAAATATTTTCTAAAGACGGCAACATTTGCCGTCTTTAGCTGTTTAAGAGAGAAACTAACTATGCAATGCAATGAAAACAATCTTAATTACAGGTGGTTCGGGCATGGTTGGGAAAAAGCTTTCTGAATTGCTTCTTGAGAAAGGATACAAAGTGATCTGGCTCAGCCGCGAAAGATATTTGAAAGCGGAGATTCCACGATATAGGTGGAACTACCTGAAAAACGAAATAGACAAAGATGCGGTGGAGCAGGCCGATGTGATTATTCACCTGTCGGGATCGAACCTTGGAGAGGAGTCCTGGACAAAAAAGAAAAAGAAAAAGATTGTGGAGAGCCGGGTGAATACGGCAAAGCTACTGCTGGAAACGGTTAAATTGACGGATAAAAAGCCGGAGGCGTTTATCTCGGCTTCGGCTGTGGGTTTCTACGGTACTGAGATAGGTGAGAGAATATTCATTGAGGACGATAATCCCGCAAGAAGCGATTTTTTGAGCAGCACCTGCAGGAAATGGGAAGCTGCCGCAGGCATGTTTCAGGAAGAGATGGGGATTCGTACAGTAGTGATGCGTACAGCCTTCGTTATATCGAACGATAGCGAGGGATTCAAAAAGATGATGCTCCCCACAAGGTTCGGGCTGGGGGCACCGTTAGGATCGGGAAGGCAATACCTGAGCTGGATTCATATTGATGATCTCTGCAGGCTTTATATAAGGGCAGTTGAGGATGCATCGATGAAGGGTGTTTATAACGCCGTTGCACCTGAATTTACTACCAATGCGCAGTTTATGAAGACGCTATCGAAGGTGATGAAGCGCCCTTTTTTTCTGCCCCGTGTGCCGTCGTTTTTATTGAGGATGTTCATGGGCGAGGCTTCCATGATGATTCTCTACGGGAGCCGCATATCATCGGAAAAGGTTCGTGCTGCCGGCTATGAGTTTCTTTATCCGGCAGCTAGGGAAGCTATATCTGCTGCACTTGAAAACGATAAAATAAGGCTGGAATAAACATCAATTACTGCATTAATTTTCTGAAAAACGGATTTGTACGGATAGGTTTAGCTTACACGCTGATTACCAACACTGTATGCTAGGCTATGAGATTATAGCACAAATTTGAAAATCCACAGTGTCAAAATAATACAAATTTTTGCAATTATAGTTATATAATACTGTGTAAAATAGATTTATATTTGTTTTGTACATTTAAATTTTATCAAGATGAATAAATACATGTTATTCTTGATTCTTGTAGTAGCGGTTTTTGCAGGATGCAAGCAAAAGGAACAGGTTAAGACTGTCGACCTTGCCGCTGTGGAGGATACTGTATCTATTGAAGCAGACAAATTCCATAGTGCATATGCTTCGAACGATTTGAATACGTACTCTGCATATCTATTGGATGATGTGCTGGTCTGCGGTACAGATCCACGTGAACTGTGGTCTAAAAAACAATTTGCAGAATACAGGAATGATCAATTTCCCGACTCCGTCATCTTAGAGACAATTCCGCTTCAGAAAGAGATTAAAGTTTCTCCTGACGGGAAGTCCGCAATTGTTGTTGTGCAACTATTCGTGCCCGCTATAAGCTCCAAGATACCGGTACGTAACATTACCCATATGCTGAAGGCTGGCGATAAATGGAAAATCGATTTTATAAGTTTTTCCTTAATCACTGAAAATGAAAATATAGAAAAGTTGGATATGGCGTTGACAAAGTAATTATATTATAATGAAATATACCTTGACTATGATAATAAATAAAACAGGCTGTTATATTTAATAGCATTTCATTTTATTAAATCACTTTCTCTGTTTTTATACCTGTTTTTTACAAACAAAAAACAGGTATTTTTAATTTATTACGCCGGGCTATATGTGATTATGTTCCTATTTCACATCAAGTTCTATCCATTGGGAACGATCGGGTGGTGCAGGGGCGGTGACCGGCTTGCGAGGATTATTACGTAGTTCTTCAAGGAGCACTTCTACTGCTTTCTCTAAAGATGGGTCATTGCCTTTGGCCAGCTCTTCGGGCCTATCCACAACCTCTATGTCGGGGTAAACTCCGATACCTTCTATTATCCATTCACCCTTGTTGTCATAAATGCCAAAACGGGGCACGGAGATATATCCCCCGTCGACAAGCCGTGCGTTGCCGGAGATACCTACCAGTCCGCCCCAGGTGCGAGTGCCGATAAGCTTACCTTCACCGGTTTTGCGGAAGAAGTAGGGGAATGCGTCGCCTCCGGAGGAGGAGTAGCCGTTGATAAGCATCACCTTGGGCCCGTCGTGGGCGATGCCCGGCGACTTCATAGGCTGGGGCAGTCCGTTACGGTACCAATAGACAAGGGTGCGGCGGTTAAGCAGGTCGATCATCCGGTCGGGTATAAAGCCTCCGCCGTTATATCGGTCGTCTATTATCAGTGCCTCTTTATCGTTATAGGCAAGCATCCCTTTGAATAGCTCCCTGTTCCCTTCTATAGCGGTGTTGGGCACGTGGATATATCCGATCTTACCGCCCGAGAGCTGATCGGCCTTTTCACGACGGCTCATTACCCAGTCGATATACCTGAGCTCCATCTCGCTTGTGATGGTTTTTACTGTGTAGCTCTTCGCGCCGGAAGCGGAAGGGGTGCTGTTGACCGTGAGTTCCACATGCCGGCCCCCAAGGTTCTCCAATAGTTCGTAGGGATTTTGTGCTGTGGTGAGTTCACTGCCGTTGATACGAAGAAGGTAATCACCCTCTTTTACGTTTACACCGCTTTCGGTGAGTGGCGAGCGGCGGTTTTCGTTCCAGTTCTCACCGTGATAGATTTTACGGATACGATAGCGCTTGGCGTCGAGGTCAGCTTCCAGCTCAGCTCCCAGCAGTCCGCCATTGATCCTTTCCACCCTGTTGATATCGCCCCAGTCTACATACGCATGGCCTGTATTGGTCTCACTGACGACCTCGTTGAGGATGTAGTCGAGATCGAAACGACTGGGTACGTGCGGCAGCAGAGCTCCGTAGTTCTTCCGTATCTCTTCCCAGTTTACACCATGAAGGTTGTTCACGTAGAAATAGTCGCGGAAGATGCGGAAGGCATCAGCATAGATCTGGTTCCATTCTGAACGAGGTTCGATCTTCATTATCATATTTTTCAGGTCGATTCTGCCGTTGCCGGCTTTCTGCCCCGGCTCCGTTTTGGCCACTGCATAGTTGTTGCCTGTACGGTAGATAAACGACTTTCCGTTGGCAGCAAGGATGGCGCTGCCGGCTCCATCGAGAATCTCTTCTGTTTTTTGCTCTTTGATGTTGTAACGCATGATTTTGTTGCCGGATGAGTAGAGAAGCCCCTCTTCCGTTGTGCCTATTATGCGGTAGTTGCCCGCCGGCATGGGGAGTGCTTCTATGCGGTTGCCGATATTGTTGAAGTCTATTGTAACCTTCACCTCTGTGGCTGCCGGCTTATCGCTCTTATCGTCCTTGTCGCCCTTGCCGCCCTTGCCGTTGACCGTTTTTTTAGTGTTGCCGTTCTTGCCGGCATCTTCGTTTTCCTCTTTGCCGTATGGCTCTGAATCTTCATTATAGGGAGTGAGTGTGGTGCCGTCATCACGCAGGGGAATAGCGTAGATGCGAGTAGCGTTATTGTAGAGATAATCGAACTCGAAGCTGCTGAAAGTGAGGTTGAAGTCGCGGTTGGATAGGAAAAAGAGATACTTGCCATCGCGGCTGAATGCTGGGTTGCCGTCAGAGAAAGAGGCGTCGGTGACCTGTTGTTTTTTGCCTGTAGATATCTGGTAGAGCCAGAGAGCCGACTGGTAATTGGGCGATGTCTTGCTGTAGGCTATCCAGTCGCCATCGGGAGAGAAGGAGTAGTCCCTTATCTCTTCTGCCGTAGCTTCATCAATAGCCGTCTGCCTGTCCGTGGAGACATCTACCAGCCATAGCTTCATAGTGCGGTCGCTATATACCAGGTGTGTGCTGCGCGGGGACCATTCGGCGGCATACTTCCAGGCAGCTGAGCCTCTGGTGACCTGTCGCGGTACGGCATCTTCCCTGTTTTCGAGGAGATAGAGTTCATACTCACCAGTGGCATCGGAGTAGAAGGCTATCTGTTTGCCATCGGGAGACCAGGCGGGAGAGAGTTCGCGCACACCTTGTGTACTGGTAAGGTTTCTTATCTCTCCTTTTTCTGCAGGGACGGAGAAAATATCGCCCCTGGCTTCGAACAGGGCCCTTTTTCCTGTAGGAGAGAGTGTGTAGCTGCCGATAAATTCAGTTACATTCTTGAAATAGGGCTGCAGGTTGGGGTTGTCGTAGTTGATGGCGACCTCTATTTTTTCGGATTTACCTGTTGAGAGGTTCATGACGTAGAGATAACCGCCGTTTTCATACACCAGTCTGCCGTTACTGCCGGAGGGCCACATTACATCGAACACGGCGTGATGAGTGATCTGTACGTTTTCGCCAGTAGATGTGTTATATCGCCAAATGTTGAGGCGCGTGCTGCGGTCGGAAGCATAGAAGATATTCTCACCATACCAAACAGGCCACTGGTCGGAGCCGGCCCAGCTAGTAATCTGCCGCGAGCTGCCGTTACTTAGGTCGTAACTCCAAAGCTCGGTTGCACGGCCCCCTTTGTACCTTTTCCAGGTACGGAACTCGCGATCAACGGGTGTGAAGCATAATTGCGACCCGTCGGGTGAGTAGGTTGCGAATCCGCCATTGACGATTGGTAGAGGTTCTTCAAATCCGCCCTCGATGCTGATGGTGAAGTAGCGGCCGTTACGGTCGCCAAACCCTGTGCGGTTGGCACGGAAGAGGATTCGGCGGCTGTCGGGTGTCCAGTCGAGGACCACATTGTCGAACCCACCACGGGGCGGCATTTCGCCTACGGAGTTGTAGAAGGTTAGTTGTCGCGCTGTACCCCCCTCGGAGGGCATCACCCAGACCTGCCTGCTCCCGGAGTATTCGGCCGAAAAAGCGATCCACTTGCCATCAGGTGAGATTTTTGGAAACAGCTCGATGCCTGGGTGCGAGGTGACCCGTTTGGCTGTACCGCCGTTGCTGTCAACCGTCCATATGTCGCCTGCATAGACGAACGCTATAAGGTTGCCGTTGATATCGGGGTAACGCAGCATGCGGGCGTCATCTATTGCTGAAGCCTGCATAATAAAGAGGCTTGCCAATATTAGTGTAGAAAGTCTTTTCATGTTTCGGATATTTTTACTGACAAATTTACAAATTTTTCCCGAAGTCCCTATTATCTGCCCTCGCTCAATGTTAAATAAACTTTTTTATCTATTTTTACAGTCCCAAGTCTATTTTCTTAATACCTTCGGGACAAGCCGGAGAAAGCATAAATTTAAAAAACATGCAT
This sequence comes from Proteiniphilum sp. UBA1028, assembly GCF_002316955.1. Lineage (NCBI taxonomy): Bacteria > Pseudomonadati > Bacteroidota > Bacteroidia > Bacteroidales > Dysgonomonadaceae > Proteiniphilum > Proteiniphilum sp. UBA1028. Next base: position 8,714 of record NZ_DCEN01000069.1, on the reverse strand, counting down.
ATTGCCTATAATCATCTGGTTGAGGCTGTATTTTGAAAAATGCCTGACTGTTGATTAATATGGGAAGAATTACCGGCCAGATAAACTTGAAATTACCGGCACCAGATATTATGTTGTATATTTATGGAAAGATTCACCGGTTTACAACTAATCCGGGTGTCGTTTGTTATTAATCTGAATCGGATAAATATCCAATTAAAGGACCAATTAAATAAGTGAAAAGACCAAGTATGAAACAGAAACTTTTGATCAGAGACCTCACGCTGAGAGACGGCCAACAATCCGCTTTCGCCACACGGATGAACCAATCGCAAGTAGACAGGGTATTGCCCTATTACAAGGATGCCAACTTTTATGCAATGGAGGTATGGGGCGGTGCCGTGCCCGATTCGGTGATGCGTTTTTTGAATGAAAACCCGTGGGACAGGCTGGAGAAAATTCATCATGCCGTAGGCGGTGTTTCAAAATTGACCGCGCTTTCCCGGGGACGGAACCTGTTCGGGTATGCACCTTACCCCGACGAGATTATTGATGGATTTTTTAAGAATGCCGTCGCTTCAGGATTAAATATCATGCGTATTTTTGATGCCCTTAACGATGTTGACAATGTTAAATCGAGCGTAAAGTACATTAAGAAATATGGGGGGACAGCCGATTGTGCAGTTTGTTATACGGTGGATCCGAAGTTTAACGGGAATAGTGCTCCCGATAACAGAAAAAGAGGATTATCAAGGCTGTTTTTCAAAAAGAAGGAGGCTGTGAAGCCCATGCATGAGCCTGTTTTCACAGATGAGTACTTTGTGAATAAAGCCAGGGAGATGCTTGCACTGGGTGCCGATATGATAACGATAAAGGATATGAGCGGGTTGATACCTCCTTCGCGTGTTGCACGGCTTATCCCACTGTTTAAGGAACAACTGAACGTGCCGATTGATTTTCATACCCACTGTACGCCGGGATTCGGGCTGGGAGCGGTGTTGACCGCTATTATTCACGGTGTTGATATTGTGGATACGGTAATATGGAATTTTGCCGGTGGCCCTGCTGCTCCTGCCGTAGAGCTGATTTATGTTTTCTGCAGTAAGCTTGGCATAGAGATGGATGTGAACATGGAGGCAGTGGCAAGTATAAACAAGGAGTTGCAGGAGATACGCAAGGAGCTGGATATGTATGATCCGGTAAAACAATTCCCCAAGCCTTTTAATCCGTTGACAGACTCGCTGCCGCCCGAGATAGACAGTGAGTTCGACAGGGCTATTGAAGCGGCGCAGCGCAATGATGAAGCAGAATTGCTGAACGCATGCCACGCCATTGAGTCCTATTTCAATTTCCCTGCACCCGATGAACGTATAAAGAACGCGGAGATCCCCGGGGGTATGTACACGAACATGGTTGCGCAGCTGAAGCAGTTCAACTCACTGGATATTCTTCCGGAGGCGATGAAGCTGATACCCAGTGTACGGCTTGATGCGGGACTGCCGCCACTGGTGACGCCAACAAGTCAGATAGTGGGTGTGCAGGCGGTGGCTTCGGCATTGAACCTGAAGAACGGACGCCCAAAGTATGCTAACCCGTCTAACCAGTTTGTCTCGCTTGTAAAAGGTGAATATGGAAAAACACCTGTTCCCGTAGATCCCGAGTTCAGGATGGAGATTACAGGTACGCGTGAAGAGGTGCCGTATGACACTTCTGCCTATGTACATCAGGACAACCCGGTGCTTGAAGAGTCGGGAGGCGTTACACTGGCCAGAGATGAGAAAGAGCTACTGCTGCTGGAGTTGTTTCCCGCCGTTGCTGCCGGTTTCCTCAGAGATAAGCGTAGAAAGGAGTGGGAGGCCAATAGTGGTGAGAACCATACTGCCAAAACGAAGCAGAAGGAGCAAAAGGTGCAGGCCGGGCAACCGGAAGAGCCCAAAGGCTTTTATGTGACATGTCCTATGCCGGGCAGCATACTTAAGGTTGTTGTAAAGAAGGGGGACCGTGTTGAGAAAGGTGATAAGGTTTTAGTGCTGGAGGCGATGAAAATGGAGAATGATATTCTCACGGAGTTCTCGGGCACGATAAAACGTGTGTGTGTGAAACAGGGCGAGACTGTTGGGGAAGGTGCTCCGCTTGTGGAAATTGTGTGATTTTTAACATGTGACATTCTTTTACCCGGGGCGGCGACGTATTCATCTGTAGTGATACCGCCGCCCCAGGTTTTTTTATAATATTGATGTTTATCCGGGTGCGATTTTTCAGTCCTGATTAAACGGTACGCGGTATGGATATGTATAACCCTTTCGACTTAATGCTGTTTTTTTCTGTTTGGGTTAAACGATTCCGGGGGAGTAGTTGTTCAATATAATATAATGGAGATATAGACATATTGATAAGTTACGACTTTTACTGATAAATTAACTGACTAAAAATTTAGACTTATGGGAATTACTCTCTTTATTCTTGCTTTTGTTGTTCTTCTGCTTTTGTATGGCGTTTCTATCTATAACAGGCTGGTGAGGCTGCGCACTATGGCCGATGAAGCGTGGAGCGGCATCAATGTACAGTTGAAGAAACGGTACGACCTTATTCCGAATCTTGTGGAGACCGTGAAGGGTTATGCGTCTCACGAGAGGGAGACTTTTGACAGTGTTACAAAAGCCCGTGCTGGCGCCATGCAGGCAAACGATGTGAAGTCGAAGGAGGCTGCCGAAAATAACCTTAATGCCGCGTTGATACACCTGCTGGCTGTTGCTGAACGGTATCCCGATCTGAAAGCCAACCAGAACTTCCTGCAGCTGCAGGATCAACTGAGCGTGATAGAGTCGGATATTGAAAAATCGAGAAGATATTACAACGGGACGGTACGCGAAAAGAATATCGTTATCGACACATTCCCGAGTAATATTATTGCAAACATGTTCAACTTTACCAAGTCGATCTTCTTCGAATTAGAAAACGAAGCGGAAAAAGAGGTTCCAAAGGTACAATTCTGATGCGTAACATATTTACCGCCCTGCTTATTGTTCTCTCTACTGCACTGCTGATGGCGCAGGAGGAGAAGATATATTCGTTTCATTCGGATATAAGCGTGGATTCGTCGGGAATGATTACCGTGAGGGAAGATATACGCATATTCGCAAAGGGAGATCTCTTTAAAAGGGGTATAACCAGGTCGCTGCCGCTGACAAGGCGGGACAGGGACGGGAACCCTGTAAGGGTGGGCTATGCTGTGAAAGAGGTGCTGCTTGATGGTGTCGCGGCGGGTTTCTTTACTGATAAGGAGGGTGGAGACCTGGTGATTTACGTGGGAGAAAAGGATAGGTTCCTGCATCCTGGGTACTACTCATATGTAATTGTGTATGAGACGGCGGGGCAGGTTGGATTTTTTAATGATTACGATGAACTGAGCTGGAACGTAAACGGTGTGTCTGACAAGATGTTGGACTCGGTGAGCGTGGTAGTGAGACTGCCAGAAGGGGCTGAGGTTTTGAGCTACAGATGTTATACCGGTACGCAGGGATCGGCAGAAAGCGACTGTAATGCGGAGAGCCTGGGGACCGGAATGGTGTATGCCTCGGCTATCGATCTGAAGCCATATGCGATGCTGACCATCTCGGCAGGTTTTACGAAAGGGGCGGTTCAGCCTCCAGCGGTAGAGCCTGCAAGGAGGCTGGGCTTTTTTGACAGGAACGGGCTGGCGGTTGTTACTGTTGTTGCTCTGTTAATTCTGTTTACATACTATATATATACATGGAGAAGATATGGTGTGGACCCGCCGAAGCCGGTAGTCATCCCACAGTTCTCCCCACCTGACGGACTCTCACCTGCGAGCGTGGGCATGCTGTACAAAGGGCGGTTTCTTGACGACCTTGTGACAGCCTCTATTGTGAACCTTTCGGTGAAGGGTTATATCCGTATTGAGGAGGTGATTGAGAAGGGGGGGCTATTTGGAATAAGAAGGGACAGGTGCTACTCGCTTGTAAAACTGAAGGATGGCGACAACTCGCTTGCGCAGGAGGAGGAGATTGTGATGCGCGACCTGTTTAAGGGGGTTGACAAGGTTTATCTTGATGGCAAGTACGACGAGCGTATTGCCGGCTTGATGCTCTCTTTCCGTTATAGCCTGAGCAACCAATATTCACCGGTACTGAGGGAGGGGCGCAACCTTAAGTTTCATCTTTTTCCCTGGCTGGTGATGATTATCTATGTTTTTACCGTGATCAGTTTTGTGAAAGATGGACTGATTGAATTTCAGGCGAACAGGATTGCCATGCAGGTGGGGCTCGCTGCAATGGTGGTAGCTTATCCGGTGTATGCCTGGCTGATTATACGCCCGGGTGAAAGGAAGCTGCAATATCAGTCTTCCATTGCCGGGTTGAAGATGTATATGGATGTGGCGGAAGAGAAACGGCTGCAGTTCTTTAATCCTCCTGCTGTCACGCCGGAGGTCTTTGAACAGCTGCTGCCGTATGCTATTGCGCTTGATATGGAGAAGGTGTGGGGCGAGAAGTTCGAAAAATCGTTTCTTGCTGCCATGGACCGGCCTGAGCTTTACCGTCCGGCATGGTACTCTGGCACCTTTATTAACGCAGCCATGTTCGGGCATGTGCTGAACAGCACACTCTCGAATACGGTGATCCATGCAGCCACACCGCCGCAGATAGCTGCCGCGGGCGGAGGTGGAAGCTGGGGAAGCGGTTCCTTCGGGGGAGGTTTTTCAGGTATGGGCGGCGGCGGTGGACATGTAGGAGGATGGTGATGGAAGAATTTATGCAAAATCCGCGTGTAAACAAACTTGATGAATTCAATTATTACAAGTTAAGAGGTAAGATTGTTGATCTTTACCTGCACGCTTTTACTACCGGTGAGTACGCGCAGTATATTGCTCCCGAAACGGCGGAAAGCACCCTGGACGAGATGATTCGTAATGGTTTTGGCAATATGGCGTTTATTGGTGACAAGCTGGTGGGGGTGCTAATAGCCTTTCCGCTGAAGAAGGATCCGGAGTTCCCCTGGAATGTGTGTAGCGATATTCCCCGTGATAGGTCGCTTTACATCGCTGAGGTCATGGTACACAGCGATTACAGGGGAAAGGGGATAGCTTCACGATTGGTTGCCGATGTGCTGCGACAGGCTGCCGGGACTTACTCTTGCGCCGTAATCAGGGTATGGGAGAGGAATGTGCCGGCATTGTCGCTATACGAAAAATTCGGGTTCATACGCGCTGCAACAATTACACAGGAGAAAACAAATCTTTGTGGTGATGAGTTGGAAATGAAAAAGATATATCTGATTAAAAATTTGGAAGACAACGAGCTTGAATAGGAGGTGTTTTTGCTACAGGCGACCCGCTGCGGCCCGTAGCTGCCGGCGACAGCTGATGGGCTGGACGAGAGGGTTTGAGGCGGATGCAATGCAAAGCACTGCAGATCAATGCAGGTCACTACAAATAGCTGTAAGGCGCCGAGATTAATATATTAATTATGAGTCCTCTCCGAAAACCTCAAAACCCAATTTTATCGGTTTGTAACTTATTGAAATTCAATGATCATCTTGTGAAGTTTTCAAGAAAAAAGACTTATCGGAAGAGACTCAATTATCAAATTGAAAATGAAAGAATTAATTACAAAAACTATAGACTTGAATACCGGATCGCCGGAAGAAAAACGCGCGGAGATACGCAACTACTTCCTGAAGACGTGGGCGGTAGACGAGCTCTTATATAACCAGCTGAAGGATGATAGTGTGTTTTATCACAGGGGCGACCCGCTGCGGCATATAATACTTTTTTATCTGGGCCATACAGCGGTATTCTTTATTAATAAACTGTATCTGGCAAAGATAATTGACAGGCGTATAAACCCTAAGTTTGAATCGATATTTGCCATAGGTGTGGATGAGATGAGCTGGGACGACCTCGATAACCGGCACTACGACTGGCCTCCGGTGCCGGAGGTGCGTGCCTATCGCGATGAGGCGAAGGAGTTGATCCTGGGTGTGATAGATAATGCTCCTTTAGAGATGCCTATTGGGTGGAATAGCCCTTTCTGGATTGTGATGATGGGGATAGAGCATGAAAGGATTCACCTTGAGACATCTTCGGTGCTGATAAGGCAGCTGCCGATAGATAAGGTGGTGCAGGGTGTGTTCGGTGAGCGCTGTACCCGGGATGAAGAAGCGCCCGTAAACGTGTTGGTGCCGGTGAAGGGGGGACTTATGAAGCTGGGTAAACCGTTCGGGCACCCGCTATATGGCTGGGATAACGAGTACGGGAGCTATGAGGAGGAGGTGGGCGACTTTGCCGCGGCCAGGTACTTGACGTCGAACAGGGAGTTTCTTGAGTTTGTTGAGGATGATGGCTACAATACACGGAGCTACTGGACCGATGAGGGATGGAACTGGCGAAATTTCAGGCAGGCGCAGATGCCGCTCTTCTGGCGCAGTGAGGGTGATAAGTACCGGTTGAGGCTGGTGGCTGAGGAGATTGATATGCCATGGAGCTGGCCTGTTGAGGTGAACTATCTTGAGGCTAAAGCTTTCTGTAACTGGAAGAGTGCGAAGGCCGGCAAAACATACCGGTTGCCGTCTGAGGCGGAGTGGTACCGCATGCATGAGGCCTCAGGGCTGAAAGATGTGCCGGAGTGGGAGAGGGCGCCGGGGAACATCAACCTTCAATATTTTACATCGCCGTGCCCGGTTAACATGTTCGGGCAGGGGGAGTTCTTTGACCTGATAGGCAACGTGTGGCAATGGACCGAGACCCCGATAACCGGCTTCCCGGGTTTCAAGGTTCATCCGATGTATGACGACTTTTCAACACCTACATTCGATAGTAAGCATAACCTGATAAAAGGGGGGTCGTGGATCTCCACGGGTAACGAGGCTACAGTCCACTCTCGTTACGCTTTTAGAAGACATTTTTATCAGCATGCGGGATTCCGATATATTCAATCGGATGTGCAGCTGAAGATACAACAGGCTGATTATGAGATGGACCCTGAGGTCACACTTTCGTGCGAAGAGAACTGGGGAGATGCTTTTGCAAAGGAACCGCCGGTAGCTAAGAAGCTGGCTGAGATTGCTGACGAGTTGCTGAAAGAGACGCCCGGGGCGCGTATCCTGGACCTGAATGCCGGTACGGGGCGACTGGCTTTTGAGCTGGCGGTAAAATACCCGGATGTGACGGCACTTGATTTTACGGCGAGGATGATACGTATCCCTATTCAGCTCCAGGAGCAGGGTTACGTGCGCTACACGATGAAGGATGAGGGGGAACTGGTGTTCTACCGCGATGTGGTGCTTGATAATTTTGGATTGACGGCAACAAAGGATAGGATATTGTTTATGCAGGCTGACGCGATGAACCTGAAGCCTAACTATTCTGGGTATAGCCTGATTATTGTGCCTTCTCTACTAGAGGAGCTGAGCGATCCGAAACTGTTCCTGACACAGATTCACCAGCGGTTGAACGATGGTGGATACCTGATGCTGGCATCGGATTACGACTGGGACGGGGAAAAGATAAACCGTGACAGATGGCCGGGGGGATTCAAGCAGGATGGAGAGCCTGTGACTTCGTTCGACGGGATAAAGGAGGTGCTGGAGAAGCATTTCTACCTCCATGATGAGCCGGCGGATATTTTAAGGGCTGTGAAAAAATCGTCACGAATCACTGAATACAGGCTTTTGCAGGTTACAATATGGAAAAAGAAGGCCTAAACCTTACCGGTTAAGCCTCTTGGCGATGGTATCTTATTCCGTTACAATATTTAGGAGGAAGGTTTAAAACCAGGTCCACATATTTTGTTTTAACCCTTTTTATTTGTCCTTAAAGGGTTTGTTGCGTACTTTTGCACACTAAAGTTAAAAGTATGCCGAATGATGAATTTTAATTGTTTTTCTAACGACACAAGATTAACAGAAACTACACCTGCTTATATTCCCGACAGCTTAATTTTTGATATGGACGGTACCCTCTGGGATAATGTGGATACTTATGCCGTTTCATGGACCCGTGGAATGAAAAAGATGGGGTATGACAAAGAGGTCACCAGGGAGGATATTCTGTCGCAGATGGGCAACGAAATTGGGGTGATGCTGAAAGTACTGGTGCCGGAATGGACTAAGGAGGAGCAGAACAGGTTGTTTCACGCGGTAATTGAATCGTATCAGGAGCTGGTGCCAACGATGAAGCCGGTGATCTTCGATGGGGTGACTGAGGGGCTGGAGCTGCTCTCGCAAAGATATAGGCTCTTCCTTCTGAGTAACTGCGAGGAGGGCGGGTTGGTGAATTTTATGAACCATACCAAAACAGAACATCTTATTACGGACTACATGGAACATGGTATGAACATGAAGCCGAAACATCACAATCTGAAACTAATGATAGAAAAGAACGGGCTGCAGGCGCCGGTGTATATAGGTGATACCGATTCTGACAGCAGAGAGTCGGCTATGGCGGTTGTACCGTTTGTATTTGTTACTTACGGATTCGGTGAAGCCGAAAACTTTAACTTGAAATTTGATACTTTTCCCGAACTGGTGAATTATTACCTTAACCTTTAGCCTATGCAGTCGGCATTTATATTGATAGTAATAGCAGTGTACTTCTCTGTACTGATGCTTATCTCTTATTTTACCAGCAGGAAAGGGTCGGGCAATGATGAGTTCTTCCGTGCCAACAAATCATCGAAATGGTATGTGGTGGCGGTAGCGATGATAGGGACATCGAT
>NZ_DCEN01000011.1:17428-23666 GCF_002316955.1 Proteiniphilum sp. UBA1028 | reverse complement strand
AGTGCGGCAAAAGCGATGAAGACGGTGTTAATGGTGAAGAGGTAAAGTGCTCCGAAGAAGAAGTTAAACTGATAAGTGGCCAGCCCGTATCCTGCTGTGCAGATGGGTGGCATCAGCGCGGTAGCAATCGCCACACCGGGGATCACATTTCCCTTTAAACGACTGCTCATCGCCACAATACCGGCCAGACCGCCAAAGAGGGCGATGATCACATCGTAGATGGTTGGACTGGTACGGGCCAGCAGCTCCGAGTGTGCTTCGTTGATGGGTGAAAGCAGAAAGTAGAACGTAGAGGTGAGGAGGCTTACACCCACAGCAAAAGAGAAATTTTTCAGCGAACGTCGCAGCAGCTGAAAGTCGTATGTTGCAAGGCTATAGCCAACTCCGTTGATGGGACCCATTAGCGGCGAGATAAGCATGGCACCAATGATCACCGCCGTGGAGTTCATGTTGAGCCCCACGGAGGCCACCACAATAGCAAACACCAGAATCCACAGGTTCGTTCCCTTGAAGACGATACCCTGTTCAATGTTCGTGTGAATGGTATTATACTCTTCCATTTCGCTGCGCAGGTCGAACCAGCGCAACAGTTTCTCACTTCTCTTTTCCATAACCAGTCATTAATTTTGCGAATCTATAAAAAAAACCAAAACGACTGATGCGTTTAGAGAATATTTCTCTTTCGAAGGGCAGGGTCAGAGGACGCCTGTTCTCTTAAAGACGGCCGTGATGCGTTCAATGGAGTGATCGATCTGCTCAATGGTGTGTGTGGCCATCAGCGAGTAACGAATGAGTGTGTCGTTTGATGCGACGGCGGGCGGAACAACCGGATTGACAAAAATACCTTCTTCGAAAAGCATTTTGGTAATCATGAAGGTCTTGTCGTTGTCCCTGACATAAAGCGGCAGAATAGGCGTCGACGTAGGTCCCAGCTCAAACCCTCTTTCCCGGAACTGATTGATAGCGTAATCGGTCAGCTCCCACAATCGTTTCACACGTTCCGGCTCAGATTTAAGAATATCGAGCGCCGCGGCAGCAGCAGCTGTGGCAGCCGGTGTGATGCTGGCACTAAAAATATTGGTACGTGCATTGTGGCGCAGATAGTTGATCACCGGATAGTCACCGGCGATAAATCCGCCGATGGAGGCCAACGACTTGCTGAATGTACCCATCACAAGGTCCACATCGTCGAGCAGGCCAAAATGATCACAGACACCGCGGCCGCTGTATCTTTTGCCAAGGACCCCCAGGCTGTGTGCCTCGTCCACCATGATATTGGCGTTGTATTTGCGCGCCAGCTTCACGATCTCGGGCAGATTGGCCAGATCTCCTTCCATACTGAAGACGCCATCGACAACAATCAATTTCACCTTTCTGGGATCACAGCGTTTAAGTTGCTTCTCCAGGGAATCCATATCGTTATGACGAAACTTGTATTTTGTGGAGAAAGATGTCCGTAGTCCCTCTATGATGGATGCATGATCTCTCTCATCCCAGATGATGTATTCATCTCTTCCGGTAAGACATCCCAGTACCCCCTCGTTCACGGTAAATCCGGTGGAGAAAACAACGGCTTCATCCTTATTCATGAAGTTGGCAAGTTTTCGCTCAAGCTCCAGATGTATGTCGAGCGTCCCGTTCAAAAAACGGGATCCCGCCATGCCGGTACCATATTTCTTAGTCGCAGCAATCGCAGCTTCTTTTACTTTCGGGTGATTGGTCAGCCCCAGATAGGCATTTGAACCGAACATCAACACTTTCTTCCCGTTGATGAGAACTTCTGTGTCCTGATCGCTTTCAATAGCCCGGAAGTAGGGATAGATGCCTGCAGCTTTCGCACGCTGCGGAGCATCATATTTCATCATTTTTTCTTTTAAAAGATTCATCTAAAGAAAATTAAAAAAATAAACTTCTTCCTAAATCAGAGTGAGAAGTGTTTTTTCCAAGAAACCAATTGCAAAGATAGCAATTAATTTAAATAGTCGGATGCAACTCTTTTTTTTTGAACCACCCGGCTGGTTCGGACGAATATTTTAAACATTTTCGATTTATAAACGTTTTAACGACATTGGACACATTTAATAAATAAACAGTAACACAACTATGGTAAGTAAAGAATTAGAAACCGCAATTAACAAACAGATCAACGCCGAATTATGGTCGGCTTATCTCTACCTCTCCATGTCAACCTGGTGCGCTCACGAAGGTCTTCCTGGTTTTGCCAACTGGTTCAAGGTTCAGTTTCAGGAAGAACAGGACCACGCATTGAAGTTTATGAATTATCTTATTGCGAAAGGGAACAGGGTAGAATTAGCCCCTATAGAAAAGGTAGAAACGTCATGGGATTCTGTATTAAAAACATTTCAGGACACGCTGGATCACGAAAGAGTGGTTACCTCGCTCATCAACAATCTGGTTTCGATTGCGCGCAAAGAAAACGACTTTGCAACCGAAAACATGTTACAGTGGTTTGTGAATGAGCAGGTGGAAGAGGAAGAAACGGCCCAGGGAATGATCGACAGCCTGAAGCTGATAGGCAACAACGGATTTGGTGTCTACACCATGGACAAAGAGCTGGCGCAAAGGAGCTATACACCCATCAATACTACTACAACTGCTTAATTGAAATAACTTTTGATATTTTTGTGAGAAAATCGGGGGAATTTCATTATTTCCCTGATTTTTTTCAACACAAACCTTTTGACGAAAAACGCTCATACTGACAAATCTTTCACACCGGACAATGCAGCTAGAAAAAACAGGGACTAAATACAGGAAATTGGGCAAGTGCATACTGTTAGACGCGGTAGGTATGGCTTCAGCTGCTATTCCGGCCGCCGCTTTTGTCGATGTAATATGGGCTCCCGTGGCCGCTTACATCAGCTACAAGATGTTCGGCGAGAAAAAGGGAAAATACACCTCCCTCATCACTTTCATGGAAGAGCTATTCCCTGTCACAGACATAATTCCATCGTTTACCCTCTTCTGGATTTTATTCGATTTTCTGAGTATTGGAAAAGAGAAAGAGAGGATGGCCAAGGTTGTTGATGGCACAATTATGAAAATCGACCAATAAAAAAATCATGATAATCAAAAAGATCGTTCTCTCGCTGGCAGCATTTTTCATGTTGCTTTCCTGCACCGGTGCTTCAAAGGTAGAAACCGGTTCTTTGTTATGGAAAGTATCCGGAAATGGACTTGAACAGCCTTCCTTCCTTTTTGGAACCCACCACCTTGTCCCCATCTCCTTTCTCGACTCTGTTTCGGGAGTAATGGATGCTTTTGAAAACACGGAACAGACTGTGGGCGAGCTTGACATGAGCAATATGGCTTCGATGCAGATGAAAATTATGAACGAGTCAACAATGCCGTCCGGCGTTTCGTATGATTCGCTATTGTCTCCGGAAGATGCAGCGCTGCTCGACAGCACGCTTATCCGGCTGCTGGGTGCCGGGTTGAAGCAGCTTGGCACACTCAAACCTGCCCTGCTCTCCAACCTGATTTCTGTCACCCTCTATCAACAGTACTACCCTTCCCTTTCGTCCGGGAAGAGTCTTGATCAGTATTTTCAGGAGGAGGCGTTAAAACGCACCCGGCCGGTAATCGGACTCGAAACAACCGAGGATCAGATCTCTGTTTTGCTCAACTCGCAAACATTGGATAGACAGGCGGAACTGTTGGTCTGCATGGTCAAACATCCGGAACTGCTGAAAAAGCAGATGGATGAGCTCCAGGTAGCTTACCACGCACAGAATATTCATGCACTGCGGGCACTGTACGAGAAGGAAATGCCCGACGACCCCTGCCCTTCTACCGAAAAGGAGAAAAATACGCTGAACGGCGATCGAAACAGAAAATGGCTTGAACAACTGCCTGCCATCATGAAGGAGAAGCCATCGTTCATTGCCGTGGGATGCCTGCACCTTCCCGGAGAAGAGGGACTGATTGAAGGATTGAAAGAATTGGGATACCGCGTTGAAGCTGTAAACTAGCCACAACCGCAATCACGGCCAATACATCCTTATTCCTTTACCCATATCAACGGCATCTGACACCAAAGGCCCGAAAGCGCAAATAGGCCCATCTATCTTTTCTCCAACAGCACCACATTCTCCACATGATGGGTGTGGGGAAACATGTCGACCGGCTGTACACGGATAACCTTGTAATTGCAGTCCAGCAGGTTCAGATCGCGAGCCTGCGTGGCCGGGTTACAGCTCACATATACTATTCTTTCCGGCGCTGCCAACAAAATGGCATTGACCACATCTTCGTGCATCCCGGCGCGAGGCGGATCGGTAATGATTACATCGGGATGACCATGAGCTGCAATAAACTCCGCTGTAAGCACATCTTTCATGTCGCCGGCATAAAAGCGTGTATTTTCGATCCCGTTTATCTGCGAGTTTACCCGTGCGTCTTCAATGGCTTCCTCCACGTACTCTATTCCAATCACTTCCCTGGCATTGCGTGCCACAAAGTTGGCAATGGTACCCGTACCGGTATAAAGGTCGTACACCAGCTCATCACCCGTAAGCTGCGCGAAGCTTCGCGCCACCCCATAGAGGTGATAGGCCTGCTCGCTGTTGGTCTGGTAGAACGATTTGGGGCCGATCTTGAATCGCAATCCCTCCATCTCTTCAAAGATGTGATCTTTGCCGCGCCAGGTCACCACCTCCTGATCCGTAATGGTGTCGTTTGCTTTTTGGTTGATGATGTAGAGCAGGGAGGTGATCTGCGGATATTCAGCCACAAGGTAGCCCATCAGTTTTTCTCTTTTTTCACGATCATCTTCATAAAAGACCACAATCACCATCCACTCACCGATGGAGCTGTTGCGGATCATGAGGGTACGCATAAGCCCCTGTTGGTTGCGAAGATCGAAGAAGCTGTAGCCCTGCTCCAGGCAGAAGCTACGAATGCTGTTCCTTATTTGGTTGGCAAGGTCGTCCATCAGCCAGCACTTGTCGATATCGAGCACCTTGTCGAACATGCCAGGGATATGGAACCCCAGAGCATTCATTTCCGCAAACTGCTTGTCGGAGCTGATCTCCTCTTCGGTGAGCCACCGCTTGTTGGAAAAGGTAAACTCCAGCTTGTTCCGGTAGAAGGTGGTCTGTGGCGCCCCCAGGATGGGGGTAATCTCCGGCAGCTCCACCTTGCCAATACGGGTCAGGCTGTCCAGCACCTGCTGTTGCTTGTATTTCAGTTGTTCCTTGTAAGGAAGCTGTTGCCACTTACAGCCGCCGCAGACGCCGAAGTGGTTGCAAAAGGGTATTGTCCTGTTTTCGGAATATTTTTCAAAGCGCACCACCCTGCCCTCGGCATAACTGTGTTTCTTGCGCGTTAGCTGTATGTCAACCACGTCGCCCGGTACGGCATACGGTACAAACAGCGCCATTCCGTCCACCTTTGCAATTGCCTTTCCCTCTGCCGCCACATCGGTGATGAGCACCGACTCGAGCAGGGGAAGTTGTTTCCTTTTTCTTGCCATTAATTTGTTTTTTTGAAGTACAAAGATAGACAAAACGCCCCACCTTTCGATGGAGCGTTCGTACTATTTTTGTGTGATTCTGAACTACTTTGTCTGTATAGCGACAACAGCTTTCCTCAATCCTTTGGCGTTTGCTTCCAGGGTAATTGTACCCGGTTTTTCTGTTGACTCCACAATGGCCACCAGCTTACCGTTAAAAAGGTGCATCTGTGGCAGGTGAAACAGATCGAGACTGGCAGGATCACCGTTGGCTCCGGCACGATAGGTGCCCGTTCCCTTTACCTTGAACGTCACCAGCTCGTTCACGTTGGGACAGGGGTTGCCGTTCTTGTCGACCACCGATACGGTGATGAACGAAAGGTCTTTCCCGTCGGCGTTGATCACATTCCTGTCCGCCTCCAGCACCAGGCGGTACGGTTTTCCGGCGGTACGAACCTCTTTTTCTGCGGCTTTGTTGCCATCCTTATCGTAGGCCACCACTTTCACTGTTCCCGGCTCATACTTCGCATCCATCCACATCAACCGGTAACGCTTCTGGCGTTCCAGCCCTTTCTGTGCTGCTGCGCTGTAGCTACCCTCGAGCGGGATGGAGAGATCTTTCTTCCGCACCCCCTGGCTTTTGCCGTTGATAAACAACTCAGCCGAAGGGTAATTGGTATAGACGAAGACCGGCGTCGCCTCGCCCTCACGACCTTCCCAGTTCCAGTGGGGCAGGATATGGAGCGTTTCAGCCTCTTTGTTCCA
>NZ_DCEN01000011.1:6139-17183 GCF_002316955.1 Proteiniphilum sp. UBA1028 | reverse complement strand
CCCAAATAGTCGAAGCCGGTCCAGATAAACTCGCCGATGGTATAGGGAAGATCATCGTGCTGGATGAAATCATCTTCGGGGAGGTTCGACCAGCTGGCATGCTCCAGGTCGTAGGAGGAAGCCTGATGATCATCGTACATCGCCATTGCCTTCCGCTCCACCGGGAACTTGTAGACCCCGCGTGAGCTGAGCGCAGAAGTAGTTTCACTACCCAGCACAATCTGCTGCGGCAGCTTCGCGTATGCCTCCTGATAGCGGAAAGAGCGGTAGTTGAAGCCCGGCACATCCATGATGGCTGCCATATAGTTGTTGAAGACCTGATCCACACGATCCATGCCATTGGTAACAGGACGGGTGGGATCTTCCCGGTGACAGATATCCTGCAGAAAACGGGCCACCTTGGCACCCTGCGGGTTACTCTGCTCCTCCACCTCGTTGCCAATACACCACATCACCACGCTGGGGTTGTTCCGGTAATGATGCAACACATTGACCATATCCTTTTCGGCCCACTCCTTGAAATAGCGGTTATAACCATTGCGCACCTTGGGGATGGCCCACTCATCGAAGGTCTCCACCATCAGCATCATTCCCATCTCGTCGGCAATACGCACATATTCGGGTGCGGGCATGTTGTGCGAGGTGCGAATGGCGTTCACTCCCATATCCTGCATAATGCGTATCTGGCGGCGGATGGCAGCCTCATTCACGGCTCCGCCCAACGGTCCCAGGTCGTGATGCATGCAAGCACCCTGGAACTTAATCTTTTTGCCGTTCAGATAAAAACCGTCATTCGCAATCACCTCAATGGTACGGATGCCAAAGGGGGTGATGTATTCATCCACCAAGCGCCCATTCTTGTATAGTTTTGATACCGCCTTATAGAGGTTAGGCTGTCCGACATCCCAGAGCCTGGGGTTCTCCACGATCAGATCCTGTGAAAACTGATTCAGGTTGAACCGCGTTAATTCAGCTTCTGCAGAAGTAATCCTATTGGATTCAGCATCCATTATCTCTGTAATCAATTTATAGACACCTTCACCGGGGGTATGCACTTTCGTTTGAATATTCACCCGTGCAAAGTCATCATTGACCTCAGGAGTTGTTACGTACGTACCCCATACGGGAATATACGCGTCATTGGTAGTGATCAGATGCACGTTCCGGTACAACCCGGCACCGGGATACCAACGCGACTGTTCTTCGAAATTCTCCAGGCGAACAGCCAGTGTGTTGTTCTGCCCATCCTGGTTAAGCAACCCAGTGATATCGAAATAAAAAGTATTGTACCCGTTGGGCCAATAGCCTGCTTCCTGTCCGTTGACAAAAACGCGGGCGTTGCTCATGGCTCCGTCGAACTGGATGACCACTCGTTTCCCCTCCGAAAAACCGGGAATAGAAAAACTGTTCCGGTACCACCCCGCACCGACAAAAGGAAGTCCGCCCGTACGGCCATAATGCTCTATGGCAGTGGTCTGTCCGTCTTGTACGATGGCCATGCGGTGGATGTCGTTCTGCTTATCGAAGGGACCATAGATGGCCCAGTCGTGCGGTACACGCACCGACTGCCATTGGCTGTCGTCGAACCCGACTTCCGATGCCCGGGGGTTGTCTTCCCGTGTAAATTTCCACCCTTTCTCCAGCGTAACCTGTATCCTGCCCTGCCCCCACAAAAGGGAAAGACCGGCAATAAGGGCGACACAAATAAATATTATTCTTTTCATCCTTAATCTTGTTTAATATATTTAATATATCAATGGGGTACAAAAGATTGGATAACCGGGGTTACCCAATCTTCTTAAAATCTATCGGATACCACTTAGCAGTATCTAACTGAGCGAGCAGTTGGGCTGCGTTACCACCTTGAAAAAGTCGTTCCCCTTGTCGTCGACCAGGATGAAGGCCGGGAAATCTTCCACCTCTATCTTCCAGATCGCCTCCATACCCAGCTCGGGGTACTCCACACACTCCAGGCTCTTGATGCTGTTCTGTGCCAGGATGGCTGCCGGGCCGCCAATGCTGCCCAGGTAGAAGCCGCCATATTTTTTACAAGCGTCGGTCACCTGCTGACTGCGGTTCCCCTTGGCCAGCATGATCATGCTGCCACCGTGCGACTGGAACAGGTCCACATAGGAGTCCATGCGTCCCGCGGTGGTGGGGCCCATTGACCCGGAGGCATACCCTGCAGGGGTCTTAGCCGGACCGGCATAGTAGATGGGATGATCCTTGATATACTGTGGCAGTCCTTCGCCACGGTCGATACGCTCCTTGAGCTTCGCATGCGCGATGTCGCGTCCCACAATGATGGTTCCGTTGAGAGACAAACGTGTGGATACCGGATATTTGGAGAGCTCGGCCAGGATCTCTGGCATGGGCCGGTTGAGGTTGATTTTCACGCCCCCTCCCTCGCCTGCCTGGCGATATTCTTCGGGGATGAGCCGTGCCGGGTTGTCCTCCAGCTTTTCGATCCAGATTCCCTCTTTGTTGATCTTCGCCTTGATGTTGCGGTCGGCCGAGCAGGAGACGCCCATCCCCACGGGACAGGAGGCACCGTGACGCGGCAGGCGGATCACCCGCACATCGTGCGCAAAATATTTCCCTCCAAACTGTGCTCCCAGTCCCAGCTCCTCGGAGGCTTTCTTCAGCCTTTTTTCCAGTTCAATGTCGCGGAAAGCCCGGCCCAGCTCGTTTCCTTCGGTAGGCAGGTTGTCGTAGTACTTGGCCGATGCCAGCTTCACCGTCTTCAGGTTAGCCTCTGCCGAGGTGCCACCAATCACGAAGGCCACGTGGTAAGGGGGACAGGCAGCGGTACCCAGCGACTTCATTTTTTCAATCAGGAAGCTTTCCAGCTTCCCCGGTGTAAGCAATGCTTTCGTCTCCTGGTAGAGATAGGTCTTGTTGGCAGATCCGCCCCCTTTAGCAATGCAAAGGAAGTTGTATTCATTCCCCTGAACAGCATAGAGGTCAATTTGTGCCGGGAGGTTGGTGCCGGTATTCACCTCATCGTACATGTTCAGCGCAGCATTCTGGGAATATCGCAGGTTCTCGTTGACGAACGTGTTGTAGACCCCCTGTGAGAGCGCCTCCTCATCGTTGCCGTCGGTCCACACCTGTTGTCCCTTCTTGCCCGTGATGATGGCCGTGCCCGTATCCTGGCAGAAGGGGAGAATTCCTTTTGCCGATATCTCGGCGTTGCGCAGAAAGGTGAGTGCCACAAACTTATCATTCTCACTCGCCTCGGGATCGGCAAGGATTTGGGCTACCTGCTTCTGGTGATCGGGACGAAGCAGAAATTCCACATCGCGGAAGGCGGTCTGCGCCAACAGCGTCAATCCTTCCTTTGACACTTTGAGAATTTCCTTTCCTTCAAATTCTGACACGGAGACATGCTCCCTGGTGAGCAGATAATACTCGGTCTGATCCTTCGACAAGGGGAAAGGCTCCTGATACTGAAATGGTTTGTTTGCCATAAATAATTTGTATTGTTTGATTCGTTGATAACTGTCCGGTTTTGTTCACAAAGAGACAAAAATACAAAGAAAAAACGGCATCGGAAAACGATGCCGTACAAAATGACAATCAATTCATTGGGCCAGTCATATCTTCCGGGCGCACCCACCTGTCGAACTCTTCTGCCGTCACATACCCCAGGCGCACAGCCTCCTCCTTCAGCGAGGTGCCGTTCTTGTGTGCCGCATTGGCAATCTCTGC
This sequence comes from Proteiniphilum sp. UBA1028, assembly GCF_002316955.1. Lineage (NCBI taxonomy): Bacteria > Pseudomonadati > Bacteroidota > Bacteroidia > Bacteroidales > Dysgonomonadaceae > Proteiniphilum > Proteiniphilum sp. UBA1028. The sequence continues at coordinate 13,472 of NZ_DCEN01000011.1, read as the reverse complement.
GGCTTTATAATATCCAATCATCGGGTTGAGGGCTGTGACCAGCATCAGCGAATTATGCAACAGCTCCTGAATGCGTGGCTTATTGGGCTCGATGCCCGACACACAGTGGACATCGAAAGAGACGGCTGCATCTCCCAGCAGCTGTGCACTCTGCAGGAAGTTGGCAGCCATCAGCGGCTTGAACACATTGAGTTCAAAATGGCCCTGCATGCCTCCCACGGTAATTGCCACATCGTTGCCGATCACCTGGGCACACACCATGGTGAGCGCTTCTGCCTGGGTGGGATTCACCTTCCCCGGCATGATGGACGATCCCGGCTCGTTGGCAGGGATTGTGATCTCCCCGATACCGCTCCGCGGGCCCGAAGCCAGCAGACGAATGTCGTTGGCGATCTTGTTAAGGGAAACCGCCACCTGTTTAAGGGCGCCATGGGTCTCCACGATGGCATCGTGTGCGGCAAGGGCTTCAAATTTGTTACGGGCGGTCACAAAGGGTAAGCCGGTGAATGCCGCGATGTAACGGGCTACAGCCGCATCGTAGTTTTTGGGAGCATTGAGCCCCGTGCCCACAGCCGTACCGCCGAGAGCCAGCTCGGCCAGGTGCGGCAGCGTGTGTTCAATGGCGTGAATGCCATACTCCAATTGAGCGGCATACCCGCTAAACTCCTGCCCCAGGGTGAGGGGCGTGGCATCCATAAGGTGGGTACGACCAATCTTCACCACCCCTGCCATCTCTTCCGATTTCGATGCTAACGATCGCTGTAGCTGCCGCAACCCGGGCAGGGTCACCTCTACAATCTTTTTGTAACAGGCAATGTGCATCGCGGTGGGGAACGTGTCGTTGGACGACTGCGACTTGTTCACATCATCGTTGGGTTGCAACGTCTTATCGCCCTTGCCTATTTTTTTGCCGGTCAGATGATGGGCCCGGTTGGCAATCACCTCGTTCACGTTCATGTTGCTCTGCGTGCCCGACCCTGTCTGCCAGATTACCAGCGGGAACTGCTCATCATGTTTTCCTTCCAGCATCTCGTCACACACCCGTGCGATGAGGTCCCGTTTTTCCAGCGACAACACACCCAGCTCGTGATTCGCATAGGCAGCCCCCTTTTTCAGGCAGGCAAATCCGTAAATAATCTCGATGGGCATAGAGGCTGGTGCTCCTATTTTGAAATTACTACGCGACCGTTCCGTCTGTGGTCCCCATAACTTGTCGGCAGGAACTTTCACCTCTCCCAGTGTATCCTTTTCGATTCTGTAATCCATATGATCTGCTTTTTATTTTGACCTGTAACATCATACACTTTTCAAATATACAAAAAAACAACGCCAAGCAAGGCTATTATAACATTATTATTTATAATTGATATAAATAATGCGGAAAATAAACGTATCTTTGCAGGCTAAACAAGGAGTTGAATTTTATGCGTCTGTCAGAACTACAAACAGGACAAAAAGCATACATCATAAAAGTTAATGGTAGCGGCGCTTTCAGGAAACGTATCCTGGAAATGGGGTTTGTACGGGGCGAGGAAGTGAAGTCGGTGCTCAACGCCCCGCTGAAAGACCCCATCAAGTATGAGATCATGGAATATGAAGTGTCGCTGCGACGTAGTGAAGCGGTGATGATAGAGATATCCATGCTTGAAGAAGAGGCTGAGAAAACCGCCCTTTATTCGGATGGCCCGCTATTGTTTGCAGACACAGCATTGTCTGCAGCGCAACCATGTGGCAGGAACGGAAGAAGACGCCAAAGGCGTCATCGTGCCGGACATCTGTACGTACCAAAAAAGAACATCAAAGTAGCCCTGTTGGGAAACCCCAATTCCGGAAAAACCTCCATCTTCAACCTGGCATCCGGGGCACACGAACGGGTGGGAAACTATAGCGGAGTGACGGTGAATGCCAAGGAGGGGACGTTGAAGCACAACGGTTACTCATTTACGCTGGTCGACCTTCCCGGCACCTATTCGTTGTCGGCCTACACTCCGGAGGAATTGTACGCCCGTAAATACATGCTGGAGGAAAAGCCCGACGTGATCGTGAACGTGGTATCCGCATCGGCATTAGAGAGGAACCTCTATCTTACGACCGAATTGCTTGATCTGCAAGTACCGATGGTCATCGCCCTGAACATGTACGATGAGCTGGAAGAGAGTGGACGCACCTTTGATCACGAGAAATTCTCCGCGCTCATTAACACGCCCATTGTCCCTACGGTGGGCAAAAGAGGGGAAGGAATCCCCCGGCTACTGGAAAAAGTAATCACCGTTTACCGGGCCAGGGAACGCAACCCGGTACAAATCCCTTACGGTAGGGTATTGGAGAAATCAATCTCCATCATGGAACGGGAACTTATGCAGAGTGATATAACACACTGGCACATGCCGCTGCGCTATATCTGCATGAAGATGCTGGAAGGAGACAAGGAGGTGGAAGGTCGCATAGAGACGCTCTCTAAACGGGAACAGATCTTTGCACGGAGAGACAAGGAACGCTCCTATATCGAGAAGTTGCTGCGCGAAGATCCGGAGTCGGCATTCACAAATGCCCGTTACGGATTCATTGCCGGGGGGTTGAAAGAGACACTCACCGGAAAAATTCATTTTGCCGACAAAACAAAACTGCTGGATTCCATTGTCACGAATAAATATCTGGGATTTCCACTTTTTTTCCTCTTCCTCTGGATCATGTTTGAGGCAACCTTTCGCCTGGGAAACTACCCCATGGAGTGGATCGAATGGCTTGTGGCCGGCCTGGGAAACCTGATCCGGAGCAACATGGCGGAAGGCCCCCTGAAAGCACTGATCGTGGATGGCATTGTGGGCGGCGTGGGCGGCGTCATCGTCTTTCTGCCCAACATTGTAATCCTCTATCTGTTCATTGCCTTTATGGAGGACTCCGGCTATATGGCCCGTGCGGCGTTCATCATGGATAAGCTGATGCATAAGATTGGCCTGCATGGAAAATCGTTCATTCCGCTCATCATGGGATTCGGCTGCAATGTGCCCGCCGTGATGGCCACCCGCACCATTGAAAGCCGCAGCAGCCGCATGATTACCATGCTGATTGTTCCTTTCATGTCGTGCAGCGCCCGCCTGCCGGTATACATCCTGTTTGCAGGCGCATTTTTCCCCTCCCGGGCAAGCATGGTGCTGTTGGGATTGTATGCTTTCGGCATCCTGATTGCGGCACTTACGGCACGCCTGTTCCGCAAAACACTCTTCAAGGAGGAAGAGACACCGTTTGTGATGGAACTGCCTCCCTATAGAATGCCTACCCTAAAATCGATTTTCACCCATATGTGGGACCGGTCACGGCAGTATCTCCAAAAGATGGGAGGTCCCATCCTCGTCGCTTCCATCGTCATCTGGTTCCTGGGGTACTTCCCGCAAAACCAGCAACGCGAAGCAGGATTCGACACGAAGGCAGCGCAGGCAGAAACTCAATTCAACCGGAACGAAATCAGCAGCAGCGAACGGGATGTCCTGCTTGCCGATATTGCTCATGAAAGGAACAGGGAACATCAGGAAAACTCCTATATCGGAAAAATAGGGAAGTTTATTGAGCCGGTGATGCGGCCGCTGGGATTCGACTGGAAAATATCGGTGAGCCTTCTCTCGGGGATGGCCGCCAAGGAGATTGTGATCAGCACCATGGGTGTGCTTTACACCGGTGACAGCGAAGACCAGCAGTCGCTGCAGGCAAGACTACAAGCCGAGACGTATCCCGACGGGCCACCTGTGTTCACTCCGCTTGTCATCATCGGCTTTTTGTTGTTTGTGCTGATCTACTTCCCCTGCATTGCAACCATTGCAGCCATCAAGGAGGAATCACACTCCTGGAAGTGGGCACTTTTCAGCGTAGCATACTCCACCGGCCTGGCCTGGTTCATTGCCCTTGTAGTGCATCAGGCAGGGAGCCTGCTCATATAGGATTTACGGGCTGTCAAACTTTTTATCCATTCATTTTGTTGTAAGATTATGGACATACAACTTTTTATTGTTATCATCATTGGCATTGTTGTGGGAATCATTCTCCTGCGAGAGATTTATCAATTCTTTTTTACGAAAAAAGACTTCTCCCACTGTGGCGGCTGCAACATGTGCGAACTGCCGAAAAAAGAAACGGAAGAGTCACTCCCCCGTTCTATTTGAGTCATCACATCAGTCCAGATTGTCTTGTTGTATTCACTTCATCAGTTTTGCCAGCACCTCCAGGTTGGCAGGCGAATCGGGTTGCTTCCCTTCTGCCGTATGTAGCTCTGCAATCCGGTCGGCATACTTTTCATACACCTTGTGCTTCACGATCTTCATGGTGGAGTTGACCATCCCGTTCTTCTCGCTGAAAGACTCTTCGATCACGGCGAAGGCGGAGGGGATCCAGCGGTGGGGGAAGAGGCCGTCGTGCTTGCCCCCCTTCATATAGGCCGCGATCTCACCGGCGATAACCCGTGATGCCTCTACCGGATCGGAGGTGCGTCGCTTCAGCGCCTCCCGGTTGACCGTCAGCAGGGCCGTGGTGTAGGGGCTCTGGTTGTTGTGCAGCACGCACTGGTCGATGAACTCCGACTGGGCCATGATCGACTCTTCGATCCCCTCGGGAGAGAACTTCTCGCCATCGTTGCTGATCAGCAGCGACTTGGTGCGTCCCAGCACATAGAGGTAGCCGTCGCTGTCGAGGTAACCCATATCGCCGGTACGGAGCCAACCGTCGACGATGGTTTCCGCTGTCGCTTCCGGATTCTTCCAGTATCCCTTCATCACGTTACCCCCTTTGATCAGGATCTCGCCCTTCTCACCCACCGGCAGCGGGTTCATCGCCTCATCGCCAATGCGGATCTCCATGCGCGGCATGGTCTTGCCCGAGGAGCCCAGCTTGTGGGCTTGTGCACAGTTGGCGGAGATGATGGGCGACGCCTCCGAGAGGCCGTAGCCCTGGTACATGGGTATGCCGATGGCATAGAAAAAGCGTTGCAGCTCGATGTCGAGCAGGGCACCGCCGCCAATGAAGTACTGCAGGTTACTGGCGAAGTTCTGTCGTATCTTCGAAAAGATCATCCTATCGTAGAAAGCAACGAGCGGTTTTAACAAAGCCCGTTTTCCACGCCCCCGGTTGTAGCCCTCCCCGTTGTAGGTATATGCCACTTTCAGTCCCTGGCGGAAAAGGCGCCAGGCGGTCTTCCCCTGCTTCTCGATCCCCGTCTCGATGTTCTTCCGAAAGTTGGCGGCCAGCGCCGGCACACTCATCAGCAGGTGGGGGTTGATCGCCTTTATACTCTTGGGCACGTTGCGCAGAATCTCCATGGCGCTCTTGCCGGCCGCCACGGAGGCGATGGCGGCACCGCACTTCATGAAGGCGTAGATGCCGGCGGTATGTCCGAAGGAGTGGTCCCACGGCAGGATCAGCAGTGTACGGAAGTATGAGGGGATACCGTTGAGATGGTCCACTGCCTGCTCGGCGTTGCAGACATAGTTGTCGTGCGACAGCATGATCCCCTTGGGGTTGGCCGTCGTACCGGAGGTGTAGGAGATGTTGGCCAGGCTGTCGGGCTCCACCGCTGCCATCCGCTCCTCCACCTGCTTCCTGTCGGCCGCGAGCAGGGCGTCGCCCAGCTCGAGCACCTTGTCGAAATAGATCTCATCCTCCGCCTGATCTTCCACCGCGTCGAGCAGGATGTAGCGCTTCACCGTGGTGAACTGCCCCTTCATGGGGCGCAGCTTCGCGATCTGCTGACCGGAAGCCAGCACCATCACCGAGTCGGAGTGGTTGATGCGGAAGGTGATATCCTGCACCGTCTCCAGCTTCACCGAGAGCGGCACGCAGACCGCCCCGGCGTGGAGCACACCCAGTTCACCCAGCACCCAGTTGTTCTTCCCCTCCGAGATGAGCGACACCCGCTCCCCTGCCCTAAGACCGAGTGCCATCAGGCCCGCCGCAAAGCGGATTGACTGCTCCTGCACCTCACGGAAAGTGAGTGAGCTATATTCTGCGCCGTTGCGTGCCTCATAAAGAAAGGGCCGCTCTCCATATTTCTCTACTGTCTCCTGCAGCAGCGCAATAATTGTTTTTCCCATATTGAATATTGATTGGTATACATTATGAAAATCTCACATCCTGAATGCCGGCATCTCTGTCAAACACTTTTTTTGCAAAAGGACAAAGCGGAATTATCTTCAGTTCCTGCTTTCGCGCAAATTCTACACCCGCCATCACCAGCTGCTTGCCATATCCTTTTCCTCCGTGAGTCTCTTCTATTTTGGTATGATCAATGATGATCTTGGAATCATCAATCCACACATAAGTCATTTCCCCGACGGGAAGATCATCTTCATACATGACAAACCGGCCTTTCTTGCCGTTGTCTTTCTGTTCGATCCTCGTCATTTTCCTTCTTTTTTTATACTCAATGCCCCCGAGGGACACTTGGCAACCTGATCAATCATTTCCTGGCTGGTTGCATGTTCCATCTGTATCCATGGCCGCTCGTTGGGTTTATATACATTGGGCAGTGTTTTGACGCATACACCCGAATGAATGCATGCATCGGGCTTCCATACAATTGTAATCTCTCCGTTGGTGTACTCTTTTGTTTTCATCGTCTGGCTATATTGAATTAATGAATCCCAAAGTTATCATTTTTTTGATCGGCCTCACCGGCCAATACCATAATCTTCGCCATAAATTACTGCTTTCATCCAAAAAAATACCGTGTTCACGGTCGAAATACGTGGCATTGAGGGGGACCGCTGGCATGATCGGCAAACTGTGAATAGTCTATCCCGGAAAGATTCCGACGGACAGGCTTTGACGCATCCGCATTTAGCAGAAGCTGGCCCGGCCGTGTAATGTGCCATGTCAACGGATTGAATGGCATTATCCCGGATACTATATCTCTGTACGTTGTGGTAATCCCGGTATCCATATCAAAAATCAGGGAAGTAACAAGCCGCTATATCTCATTTTCCAGATATTCTTTTAATCCCTGTAATATGTCGGTCCACCCGGCCAGATAACTTGCTTTTGTAAAATACTTGCTTCCCTCATCAAGAAAAGTCTCAATCCCTTCGTGCGTAAGTACCACTTTGGTAGACCCTTCACGGGGAAAAAGCTCCCAGGTAAGCACAGAGGTTCCTCCGCTGTGTCCGGGATGTTCCCACGTATGTTGCAGCTCTTCAGCGGGAATCACTTTCAGGATTTTAAACAGGTGACGAAAATTATGTTCTCCATCATCGTCAGAAAAAGAAACGATGAAATCGAATATTTCTCCTTCTCTGGGTTCGAAGTTCGAGATATTGAAATACCAGTTTTTCATCTCCTCGGGTTGGGTAAG
>NZ_DCEN01000011.1:0-5958 GCF_002316955.1 Proteiniphilum sp. UBA1028 | reverse complement strand
TTTATGTTGTTTATACAGTTTCCACATCGTCTAAACAACTATTTCTGTCAGAATGTTTGTCATGCCTCTTCAAAATGAATCACTTCACTATTGTGTGTGCGGGATAGTATTTTGTCTTGAGGCGTTTTGACACATTCACCAGCAGGATCAGCACGGGCACCTCCACCAGGGGACCAACCACACCGGCGAAAGCTTGTCCGCTATGCAACCCGAAAACGCCGATGGCCACAGCAATGGCCAGCTCAAAATTGTTGCCCGAGGCGGTAAACGAGATGGAAGCGTTCTTGTCGTAGGAGGTATGCATCGCTTTGCTGGCAAAGAAGCTGATAAAGAACATCAGGGTAAAATAGATTATCAGCGGGATGGCTATGCGCACCACGTCCATGGGGATCTCCACGATCAGTTCGCCCTTGAGGCTGAACATCAGCACAATGGTAAACAGCAGGGCTATCAGCGTAATCGGTGATATGGCCGGAATAAATTTCTTTTCGTACCAGCTCACCCCTTTCACCTTCACCAGGATTAGCCGACTCAACATGCCCATCAGGAACGGAATGCCCAGATAAATGGCAACAGTTCGGGCGATGGTTCCGATGGAAATGTCCACGATGGCCCCCTCGAAACCGAATAACGGAGGCAGCTTCGTGATAAATAACCAGGCGTAAAAGCTGTAAAAGAACACCTGAAAGATGCTGTTCAGCGCAACCAGGCCAGCGCCATACTCACTGTTCCCTCCCGCCAGATCGTTCCACACCAGCACCATGGCGATACAACGTGCCAACCCGATCAGGATGACGCCGATCATATATTCGGGATAATCGCGCAGGAAAACAATCGCCAACAGGAACATCAGGATGGGCCCGATGATCCAGTTCAGCACGAGCGATATGGTGAGCACCTTTCCATTGGTGAACACGTTGGGCAGCAACTTATAATCCACCTTTGCCAATGGCGGATACATCATCAGAATTAAACCGATGGCCAGCGGGATGTTGACGGTGCCCCTCGACAGGGCATCGACCCGTCCGCCGAAAGAGGGAATGAAATAACCCAGTGCCACACCTACAGCCATCGCCAGGAATATCCAGAGGGTAAGGTACCTGTCCAGGAAACGCATGTTACTTTTACTCATGAACCTGATATTTAGGGAGCGATTGTACATCACTCTGAATCCAATTTTGTTAAACTCTTTTATTTTTATTTAATCGGATAGGATGCACAAAAAGTCAGACTTTTCGCGCAACAACATCAACCGGGTAAGATGTTTGTCTTCTCTTCTGCTTTTATTGTCGGATATGATTCACATAAAACGCATGAAATTCCTCTTTTATTTCATCGCGTACGCGGACATATTCCGAGAGGATAAATTCAGGCGTACCCGTCGCATCCGACGGATCGTCAAAGCCGATATGCAGGCGGTGTTTCACTTTTCCCATAAAGGCCGGGCAACTCTCGTTCGCACCGCCACAGACCGTGATCACATAGTCCCATTCCCCGTCCAGGTACTTATCCACACTGTCGGAGGTGTGATGTGAAATATCAATACCCGCTTCTTTCATGACTTCTACCGCTTTGGGATTTAACTTGCCGCTTGCGTTTGTGCCGGCCGAATGAACATCCAGGTCCGGATCGAACGATTGCAGAAAACCATGTGCCATCTGGCTACGGCAACTATTTCCTGTACACAGGATTAAAATTCGTTTATTCATCTGTTTGTTTTTTTTTGCTTTTACGGTAATTGAAAAAATTCCCGACTCTCCTGATTTAAACGCTTTCAAAGAATCACGATGCATATATTTTAAAAGTAGCTCATCGGGCATATTCACTTTCTTCCTGCTAACGACTTCGATTTCATTGAACTTTGCCATGGATATCTCAGCGAGGTAATTTTCCTGCGGTATTGCTCCGGCCACACACCCCACATACATTTCAACAGCTTTTGAGAGCTCCCGGGGAAGCTCCCCTTTCAGTACGATGTCAGATATACAGAAATGACCTCCGGGTTTTAAAACACGGTATATTTCGTGAAATATCTTATCTTTTGCAGGAAGCAAATTGAGCACACAATTACTGATGACTAAATCGATTGAACTGCTTTCAACCGGTAAATTTTCAATATCCCCTTCACGAAATTCTACATTTTGGAATCCTCTTTTTTTTGTATTTTCTCGTGCTTTAGCAACCATTGCCGGGGTAAAGTCAACTCCGATCACTTTCCCGGATTCTCCTACTTCCGCACGGGCGATAAAACAGTCATTCCCGGCTCCTGAGCCTAAGTCCAAAACGATGTCTCCTTTTTGTATATTCGCAAACTGCGTTGGGATCCCGCATCCTAATCCCATATCCGCCTCGGCAATATATCCGTCAAAAGCACGGTAGTCTTCACTCATTATACTATGACCATCTACTGAACAACAGGAGGAAGAGCAACAGGAGGATTTCTGATTTAGCAAAACAATATCCCCATATTTTTGCTTCACCACTTCTTTTATTTTATCGTTCTTTTTCATCGCGCTCATTATAAATTTCTCCATTCAATCAGCGCCGTATGCTCACCGGAAAGTTCTTTCACTTTCCCAATCCACGAAAATTCACTCCGAGCTTTTGATTGCAGAAAAGGGTTCTCAGTATATACCAGTGAGAGGCAGGAGTTGACCACCCACCATTTGTTGTGTATGCCGGCCCGCTGTAAATCGGCTTGTAGCCTTTCCGCTTCAAATACAGGTGTTGCTTCAGGCAGGGTGACGATCACCACCTCCGTCTCTTCCGGGTTTCTCAAACGGGGCAATAACCGGCTTACCGAATCGGAAATACCCTGTGCCCTTTCCACTTCCTTATGGTAACTTTGTGTGGAATCCAGCAGGAGGAGCGTGTGGCCGGTAGGTGCGGTATCAATCACCACAATTTCAGTGTCTGCCTTGTCCACAATTTCAGCGAAAGCTTTAAATACCGCTATTTCCTGGGTACAGGGAGAACGCAGATCCTCTTCTATATATGCCATATCTTCGGCGCTCATGTTCGGTGCGGCCTTGCCACGTACCTCATTCTTGTATTTTTCCAACTCCGTTGCTTCATCGATGCGGCTCACAGAGATACCGGCTTTCAAAGCAAGGTCGTAATTCAGGTGGTTTGCCGGGTCGGTAGTCGTCAGGTGCACCTTGGCCCCGCGTGCAGATAATCCGAGTGCAATATTTGTAGCCAACGTGGTTTTGCCTACGCCCCCTTTTCCCATCGTAAAAACAACCCGTTTACCGCTGGCATAGAGATCATCAATTAAATCTTCCAGCCCTTTTTCGCTCCTCATCGGTTTGTAGTCATCGATCAACTCCACATTGTCCTCGTACAATAACCTGCGGATATTGGCAATATCCGATAAATTATAAGAACGTAATGGAACAGTGAATGTGGGGTAGTCCGCTATTTCATCCGGAATGTCTTGCAAAGCCGATTGCTGTTTTTCGTGAATTTCATGGAATACCCTATCCTCATTTTGCAATTGCTGCAAAACCCCGTTGATCACCAGAATCTGATTCTTTATGCCCAGCAGTTGCAGCTCGTGCGACGAACGGGCAGCTTCATGTAAGGCAGATGTCTCGGGACGACTCACTAGTACGAGACGGGTTTTACTGCCGTCTGCCAGGGTATTGACCGCCTCTTTATAAATATCTTTCCGTTCCTCAAGACCCGACAATTGACCCAGACACGATGCACCGTGTGTACTCTCGCTGATAAACGTACTCCAGGCAGAAGGCAACTGCAACATACGCAACGTATGACCCGTAGGGGCTGTATCGAAGATGATATGGTCATATTCCGATTGTTTGGAGGCATCCGTCAGAAAATCGGAAAATGCATTGAACGCGGCAATCTCCACCGTGCAGGAGCCCGAGAGTTGTTCCTCCATATTCCGGAGTACGCTGACAGGCAGTTTTCCCCTGAACGGAGAGATGACACTTTCCCGGTATGCAGCCGCTTCCTGTTCCGGATCAAGGTTTACCACCGTAAGCCCCGGCACATTGGCAACAGACGTACCTTGTCCGTTCAATTTTTGGGCGAAAACATCCTGAAGGTTTGATGCCGGATCCGTACTGATCAGCAGGATTTTCTTTCCACCATCTGCCAAGCCTATTGCGGTTGCACAGGCAACCGATGTTTTTCCTACTCCTCCTTTACCGGTAAAAAAGAGGTATTTTGCGATTGCTGTTTCTGATAAATTAAATGGTTTCATCATTGTTTATTCAAATCTGCAAATTACTTAACCGGGATAAAGTCCAGGGAAATTCCCGTCCACTCACCCAGTTGTTTGCTGGTGGGATAAACTTTGGACAGAACGATTTCTCCGTCTACCAATGTGATGGGTAAAGCTTCGGCTCCCTGCTCCTGTAAACATTGGTTTACCACACTATTCGAAACAAATGCCCGGGGTTCATCCTTTAAATTATGACGGGTAATGTTGACACCCTTTCTTTTTAACGTATCGGTTACCGTGGCCATCCTCATTAATTCAGGATTAATATTCGGGCCGCACAATCCGGTGGGGCAACACATGGCCGGATCAAAAATCTCAATCGTTTTCATTGTTTATCTGATTAGTTTTGGTCTATATAATTATATCAACATCGTTTTGATCATAGAGTTTTATCTTCGCCGAACAACGAACATAAAAAGCAAAAAAATAGATCGCCTTAACAATTTATCCCTTTCCCGTCGAACAAGTTGAAAAGATCTGAAAAGAGTTTTCGGGCAATTTCCCAATTCTCTTTGTGGATGCAATACCGTACTTTTGGCGCTTCAATCTCTCCCTGTATCAAACCGGCCTCTTTCAATTCCTTCAGATGTTGTGAAACGGTAGATTTGGCCATGGGAAGCTCGTCGTGGATATCGCCAAAAAAGCAACTGTCCTGAGAGGCTAGAAATACCAGAATCTCAATCCGGGTTGGATGTCCCAACGCTTTCGCCAGGCGGGCCACCATCTCCTGTTCTGCTGTCTGTAACGTATGCTTTGTTGTCTCCATACTTCAATTAATGTTCGCAAATATACGAACACTAATTGAATCATCCAAATTTTCGGAACACGAAATATGGATTCATCGTGAAATGCCCGAAGAAAATTACATGCAGGGAGTTATCGCACTATAATGTATCGGTTATGAGTTCAGCATGACACCTCTCTGGAAAGAAAATTGATAAATATTAAAGAGAGGTTGTGAGTTTCCACTTAACGTTCTGAGGGAGGATGAAAAAATAATGTACACGAAAACTTGAATTAGTTGATAAATCAGACTATGTTTGCAAAGACAAACTTTAGATGGAAATCGTATATTTCGATGCCCTTATCTCTTGTTATCCAAAAGAAAAACAATTTAATCCACGAAGCTATGAGCAGAGGATTTGTCAAAGAAGGAGATCAGGAAGAAATTCCAATGGTACCACCCAGGGCTTACTTACCCGAAGGAGCAACAAACTATGTGACCCAGGTGGGAATGGATGAACTATTGGCCGAAAAAGAGAAGCTTATCAACGAAAAGGAACATCTAAACAAAGCCAATGAAAATGAGAAACGGATAGCGTTGAACCATATTAATGCAAAATTGTATTTGCTGAACAATCGAATAGATACAGCCATAATCGTTCCTCTCGATGAGCAGCCTCAAAATGAAATAAGGTTCGGTGCACGGGTAACTCTCAAAATTGAAGAATCGAAGAGAATCAAAACTTTTCAGATAGTAGGTGTTGATGAGGCTGATGTTTCCAAGGGGAAAATCTCGTTCGTATCGCCTTTGGCAAATGAGTTGATTGATAAAAAAATTGGAGACAAAGTGGTTCTAAAACGGCCCAAGAAAGATATTGTTTATGAAATCATGGACATAGCCTATGCATGAAAGCTAACAAAGCCATCCCATGGTAGAATAAGGCGGTTTTGTTTTCCCAGACAAGTACCCGAATAGAAAGAGGGTG
>NZ_DCEN01000014.1:3631-3915 GCF_002316955.1 Proteiniphilum sp. UBA1028 | reverse complement strand
ACAGTAGCCAAATATGTGGCTGTGTCCGATTTTTTCACGCTCGATGTCGCATCATTTATCGGCAAAGGAAGCAGCAAGGAGGAGGTAGACTCTTTTGTTACTTCATGTGAAAAATACCTGGGTCAGCTGCAAATTCCCGGGATGGATGAGCCGCTGCATGTAACCAAAGAATTGTTGCACGAAATTGCAGGCAAGTTCCTGGCAGCAACACAGCATGCATCCGATATTTATGCCTATTTGAAAAAAGAGAAGGGCGAAGGCAATTTTATTACCGAGGTATCCAT
>NZ_DCEN01000014.1:1377-3439 GCF_002316955.1 Proteiniphilum sp. UBA1028 | reverse complement strand
TGTTCCTGCACAGACGATTGCTCCCAAATTTACCGGCCGGTTTAATAAAGGCGTGGATTATGTTGGCAATCTGGATCAGTTTGCCAAAGAGTTTGAAGAGGATGTGCTTGTGATTGATTTTTCTGTGAAGGAGTTTGGGCTGCCCGAAGAACTGAAGCTGAGTGTTCATTCGGGAAGCGATAAGTTTTCTATCTATCCGATTATGGCGGAGGTTATCCGGAAATACGACAAAGGGTTGCACCTCAAAACAGCAGGAACAACCTGGCTGGAGGAGGTAATCGGTTTGGCTGTAGCAGGCGGTGAAGGCCTGGAATTGGCAAAGAAGATTTATGAGAACTCCTACAACCGGAAAGAAGAGCTGTGCGCTCCTTATGCCGATGTGATCGATATCGATGGTTCTAAGCTCCCTTCCGTGGAAGAGGTGAATGGATGGTCAAGCGAAAAGTTTGCAAATACACTTCGTCATATTCCCGGACATGCCGATTATAATTCCAATTTCCGTCAGTTAATTCACGTAGCCTATAAAGTAGCAGCAGAAATGGGCAGTGAATATACAGAGTTACTTATAAAGTACGCAGATATAATTGGTTCATGTGTGGAAGATAATATTTACGAAAGGCATTTGAAAAGATTGTTTGCAATTTAGCAAAGAGTGATGTGTATGGTCAGTGTTAAAGAAGATTCTAACTAATTGCCCCAATTTTTAATTTGTCGCTTTTGGAAGAGATTATTACGTGAAATACGATTTTAAAGTTAGCATATCGAGCTATATTTGCCTGCAACATAAAATAAATAATAAAGTAAAAACTTATGTATAAATTATTTGACATCAGAAACAAAGTTATTGTCATTACAGGAGGAACCGGCGTGCTGGGAACGTCGATGGTGGAATATCTGGCGGAACACGGCGCAAAGGTCGCTGTTTTGGCACGAAACAAGCAAAAAGGTGATAAACTGGTGAAGAAAGTAAAAGCGGATGGGGGAGATGCAATATTCCTCCAGACAGACGTAACTGATGAGGCCGTTCTAAAGCAGAATGCCAAAGAGATTGCTGAAAAATACGGAAAAATTGATGTGTTGATCAATGGTGCAGGTGGAAATATGCCTGGTGCAACCATTGGCCCCAACAACTCCATCTTTGATCTGAAGACTGATGATTTCCGGAAAGTTGTTGAACTGAATCTGATGGGAACGGTTGTTCCCACGCTGGCTTTTGCAGAGTACATGGTGAAAGAGAAAAAAGGAAATATCGTGAATATCTCCTCCGCATCGGCCTTGCGACCCTTGACCCGTGTAGCAGGATATGGAGCTGCCAAAGCAGCTGTAACCAATTTCACCAAGTACATGGCTGGAGAATTGGCGATTAAATTCGGGGAAGATTTTAGGGTGAATGCCCTTTGTCCCGGATTTTTCATAACAGAGCAAAACAGAGCACTGCTCACAAATCCCGATGGTTCTTATTCTGATCGGGGAAATACTATAATCGCACATACTCCTTTCCGTCGTTTCGGTGTTCCGGAAGATCTTTTGGGGACACTGCACTATCTGGTAAGCGATGCTTCCAAATTTGTCACAGGTACGGTGGCAATTGTAGATGGAGGTTTTGATGCTTTCAGTATTTAATAGGAGTGCAATCAGTTATCAGTAAATAAAATATGTCACTCAAACTAAGAAAAGAATTCAAATATTCACTGGTGGTACCCACCAGTATGGGAGTTCGTATTACACCGATGAATGCGCAGCCGGTGCAAAGTACCAACCTGTTTCAGATGCAGGCAACAAGCGCTGAAACCAACGTTGCTAGCATTTCTTCTTACCTGGGACTGCCGGTAAAGGTGCTTACTGCTTTTGTAAAAGATAGTCCCATAGCGGCTTTTATTAAAGCCGATCTCAGAGCACGGAATATGGACTATGAAGGGCCTGAGGTGCCCCAGGGCGGCCCGTGGGGATACCGCCACCAGTTCAATATTGCAGACAGCGGGTTCGGGCTGCGTGGGCCGCGAGTACAAAACGACAGGGCAGGTGAGGTGGGGAGAACGCTGAATGTGAAAGATTTCGACCT
>NZ_DCEN01000014.1:0-1047 GCF_002316955.1 Proteiniphilum sp. UBA1028 | reverse complement strand
CACGAGGCGTTCACCGAAATAGCCTCCCTCTCCGATATTCTTATCGGTAATGAAGAGGATTTTCAGCTTTGTCTTGGAATTGAGGGCCCCAAAGCAGGAGGAGAAAATATTGAAGATACTATGGACGCTTTCAAAGGGATGATTATGAATGCAAAACGTGCTTTCCCTAATGTTACTGTGTTTGCCAATACATTACGGGAAGTGATCAGTGCCAATGAACATCTCTGGGGGGCTATTGTTTATGAAAACGGGAATTGGCACGAAGCTCCTTTGAGAAAGATCAATGTGATGGATCGTATAGGAGGAGGCGATGGCTTTGTAGGGGGATTGCTCTACAGCATTTTAAAAAAAATGGAGCCTGATAAATGGGTGCAGTTTGCCTGGGCGAGCGGCGCTTTGGCAACAACTTTCCTGACTGATTATGCACAACCGGCCGATGAAGAGGTGATCTGGAGCATCTGGAAAGGAAATGCAAGAGTAAAAAGATAATTGTAAACAATAAACGGATAATCAGAAATCGGATTATTATCTTAAGGTTTGGATTTCTGGTCTTAATAATCTATAAGAAATGAAAAAGAAAGCAGATATAGGGTTGATCGGATTAGCTGTGATGGGCGAAAATCTGGTATTGAATATGGAAAGTAAGGGTTATACCGTAGCCGTTTACAACCGTACAGTGACTAAAGTGGATGGCTTCCTTGAGGGAAGAGGGAAAGGGAAGAACTTTATTGGTGCTCACTCCCTGGAAGAGTTTGTGGCTTCCATTGAAAGACCACGTAAGGTAATGATGCTTGTAAAAGCTGGTAAGCCTGTGGATGATTTTATTGAGCTATTGATTCCATTACTTGAGCCGGGAGATATTATTATTGATGGCGGTAACAGCCATTTCCCCGATACGATGCGCAGGACAAAACAGGTGGAAAGCAAAGGATTGCTCTATGTGGGTACTGGTGTTTCCGGTGGTGAAGAGGGAGCATTGAAAGGCCCGTCGATGATGCCGGGGGGATCACCCGAAGCGTGGCCACACGTGAAAGAGATCTTTCAGTC
>NZ_DCEN01000045.1:85295-98381 GCF_002316955.1 Proteiniphilum sp. UBA1028 | reverse complement strand
TTAAAGATCAGGAACAGAAGTAGAGCTGATTTTGTCTTTATTTTAATCATGGTACGGCCAGGAACCTGGTAAGAAAAACCAAATAACAACCGACACGATGAAGGAAAATAGAACCGCTTCTACTCCTTTCCAAAGGATCGAAGTTATTGACGCTTTAAGAGGTTTTGCATTGCTGGGAGTTATTCTTATGCACATGCTGGATTATTTTGGTTATACCTTCACCAGCTTATCGCATAATTTGTCTCCTTCTGTATTGGATATATTTATTGATCGGTTTTCAGACATGACAATCAGGGGGAAATTTATAAGTATCTTTTCCTTTCTTTTCGGATTGAGTTTTTACATCCAGATGGAAAGAGCCTCAAAAAAAGGTGTGGATTTTCGTGGCCGTTTTTTGTGGCGTATGTTGTTGCTGTTTGCAATAGGCCTCATAGGGATAAGTTTTACTTATCTCGACATACTTACTATTTACGCACTGTTCGGGGTGATTCTGGTCTTCTTGTTTCCCTTGAGAAACTGGATTCTTATGCTCATTGTATTTTTGATATTCACAGGCGTTCCGAACTTATTTATAATCGGTTTCGATCAGATAAAAACGGAGCGTTCCATCCTTGACACCGGTATGACGATATCAGGTAAGTCCGCAGCTCCTTCCGAAGTTTCGAAATCAAATGCTGGAGATTACGGAACAAAGAGTCAGATTTTTTTTGAAACGGCAAAAGAGAATCTAACCGTTCGGACAATTGACAAAATAACGTTTCAATTCTTGCATACCGATACCGGTTTTTTGGTACTGGCACTGTTCATTACCGGTTTCATTGCCGGCAAGCTTCATTTTTTTGAGCAGGTACATATCAGGAAAAAGAGAAATGTTGTTCTGTTTGGTGCATTTATGCTCGTTTCTCTGGCAGCAGTGCTCATAGCCAGAATCATTGGACCTGAAGCACCGGTTAATTTGCTAAAATTAAGAGCGGAGAAAGGTGACGTACCTCTAATCGCACTCCTTGTGTCCTCCTTGAATAACATCGGTACAATAGCCATGTCTGGGGCGTTGGTAACCGGTTTCATATCCCTTTATCAAGTCGCTGGTATCAGAAAATACCTGAGCCTGCTTACCCCGTACGGACGCATGGGGCTGACAAACTACGAGATGCAAAATATATTGGGTGCAATTTTCTTTTCTGCATGGGGATTCGGCTCGTTCTTCGGAGGCAAGGGACCTGCATTGCTTTTTGCTTTAGGCCTGACAATCTATACACTGCAGGTGGTGATAAGCAGGTGGTGGATGAAACAATTTGTTTATGGTCCGCTTGAATGGCTCTGGCGATCGGGGACCTACTTGAAATGGCAACTGTTTAAAAGAAATTTGAATCCTGATAAAATGGAGATCGTACGGGAATAACCAAAATATATACAGAATGAAGTCAACATAATATTACACACTAAAAAAGAACTTATGGAATATAGAAAAATATTTGAGGTTGAATTCAGAGAATTCAATCGTGATGTACTGGAGAAGTCGTGGAAATGGTTAAATGATCCTATCATTAAAGAATTAACCTCTACATCGGAATTTGATCCGGAGTCCCAGGAGAGGTGGTTCGAAAGCCTGAAGGCCCGAACCGATTACTATATAAGATCTATCTGGTATAACGGCAAGCCTATCGGGGTGATGGGTATCAAGCATCTTACCGATAAAGATGGTGAGGCATTCGGTTATCTTGGTGAAAAAGAGTACTGGGGTAAAACCATCGGAGTTCAGGGATTGCAATATATGATTGATTATGCAAAATCGATAAAATTGGAATCGCTCTATGCCATTGTGCTGAAAGAAAATATCAATTCGTACAAATTAATGAGAAGGTTTGGTTTTGAAAAAGAAAAGGAAATAGATGAGAACACGAATGTAATGAGGCTTTATTTGTTTCCCAAAGATAATTGATCGGGTTGTTTTCACACGGAATGACTATTTTGGAACTTCTCTTTTTATGACAACGATAAAATTTTTTATGAATCTGGCACCGCACTACAGGGCTCCTCTCTGGAGAGCTCTACTCAACAATCCTGAGTGGAATGTGCATTTTTTCTACGGTGATCAAGCAAACGTTTTGAAAACAATCGATTTCGAAAGAGAGGCTTTTTCTTCAAACAGCGAACAAATTCACAAAGTAAAAAATTACTGGTGGAAAGGCATCGTCCTGTTTTGGCAAAAAGGAGTTGTTCGCGAATGTGTGAAAAGTCAATTCGAATTTGCTGTTTTCCCCGGTGAAATGTCCCGACTCTCCACGTGGGTAGCTGCGATAATATGCCGGCTACGTGGAGTTAAGGTCGTTTTTTGGGAACATGGTTTGTATGGAAATGAAAAAGGGTTCACACTGCTTCTTAAAAAAGCGTTTTTTAGTCTTGCACACAAACATCTGCTTTATGAGAGAAGAGCGAAAAAACTAATGATTGAACATGGGTTTGCTCCGGATAATCTTTACGTTTTTTTCAACTCATTGGATTACGATACGCATAAAGTATTGCGTCACAAACTTCAGACTCTCGATAAAAAGGATGTTTTCCCTTTTTTTACGAACCCTTATTTGCCTGTGGTCATTTTTATCGGAAGGTTGACCGGCGTGAAGAAGCTAGACCTGCTCTTGCAAGCAGTGAATCAGATCAACGACAAGCAAACGAATGTAAACCTGTTGATCGTTGGAGGTGGAGCCTATAAAAACAATCTGGAGGAACAGGGGAGAGCAGGAATACAAAATGGATGGCTGTATTTTGCGGGAGCCTGCTACGACGAAGAGGAAAATGGCAGGTATCTTTCGATGTCCGACTTGTGCGTATCACCCGGAAATGTAGGTTTGACTGCAATCCATTCGTTGAGTTTTGGAACTCCCGTATGCACTCATGACAACATGTATCACCAGATGCCCGAATCGGGAGCCATTCAGGCAGGGCATAACGGTTTTTTCTTTAAGGAAAATGACGCGAAGGATCTTAAAGTTAAAATAGAGAACTGGTTGAATCTGATGGACAGGCAGCAAGTGAGAAAAAACTCGTACGAAATAATCGATAAATATTACAACCCACATTATCAACTGACGGTCTTTAACAGGTTGGTTTCGGGAGAGAGTCCCGAACTATAGAAACTTCCTGTTTCATCGTGAACGATCATGCAGGCAATGGGCATGCTGAATGCGTATTACAGTAAAAATGTATAAAGTATGGCAATCAATTCGTTCGTTTTTTTGCTATTTTTTGGAATCCTGTTTTTGGTTTATTACTTTCCGTTAAAAGAAAAAACAGGCGCTCAAAATGTGTCTCTTCTTGTGGCAAGTTATTTTTTTTATGGCATTGCCGATTTCAAGATGTTGCCTTTGTTGCTTGCATTGACTGTCGTTTTTTACACCCTGGGGATTTTGATTCGCCGGAGTCACGAAAGAAGAGCCTCCCTGTTCACCACATTGGGTGTGATGGCAGGCGTGGCCACCTTGTTCTATTTTAAATACCTGAACTTCTTTATCGATTCGTTCGCAGTGTTGTTCACTTCCGTTGGACTGAAGGTAAATGCGGCTACATTCAATATTGTATTTCCTTTGGGTATCAGCTTTTTTACTTTCAGGATGATCAGTTACGTGATTGAAGTACACCGTGGAAAAATTGAACCCACACGCGATTTCGTAGCTTTTGCCACCTATGTTGCTTTTTTCCCCACCTTGTTGGCGGGACCTATTGACCGTCCCAACGACTTCATACCCCAGCTAAAGTCAAAACGTTCGTTCAACTATGAGCTGGCGGTAGATGGGACCCGTCAGATTGTATGGGGGATATTTAAAAAAATGGTTATCGCCGATAACATGGTGCTTTTTCTTGGCGACGTGTGGAGCAATGTTTCCGGCCAGAATGCTACAACCCTTCTTTTGGCTGCCCTGGTATACCCCATACAGCTGTATGCCGATTTTTCGGGTTATTCCGATATGGCTATCGGTGTGGGAAAGATATTGGGTTTCCGTGTGGCCGTCAATTTCCGCTATCCCTTTTTTGCACGCAATGTGGCCGAATATTGGCGTTCCTGGCACATGTCGCTTACATCGTGGGTCACAGACTACGTGTTTATGCCGCTCAATGTGAGATTCCGGGGGTGGGGCAGTGAGGGGCTTATGTTGGCAGTAATAATCAATATGATTGTGATTGGTATATGGCATGGCACAAACTGGACATATGCTTTGTTTGGACTTTATCACGGATTGCTGTTCATTCCTCTTATACTCTCCGGCTCCTTTGGTAGAAAGAAAAAAATCACCGCGAATGTATATGGCCTGCCATATTTGAATGACTTTGTAAAAATGGGAACAACTTATCTGCTCGTTTCCGTTGGACTGATTATGTTCAATGCAAAATCGCCCGGTCAATTTGTTGATTTCGTAAGAAACGTGTTTCAATTTTCACATCTGGGTGCTTTGACAGCAAGTGGACTGCGTGCTCTTGCCCAATCTTTGTTCTTTGCTGCAATTATGTTTATGGCTGAATGGAAGCAACGTGACAGGGAATATGCATTGCAGGTAGAGACAGTATTTCCCGTCAAAGTTCTCCGTTATGCCATTTATTGGTTGTTGTTGATTGTGATTGTGTTGCTCAGTGGTGAAGAGCAAATCTTTATTTATACGCAATTTTAAGAAAATAATCGAATGAAAAAATACCTGATTGAGATTGTTTTTTATTTTCTGCTTCCTGCTGCATTGATAGTGGTTGTCGCAGAGTACTCACTTCGAAAAATCCCCAACGACTATGCATTCAAAAATCAATGGCTAACGCAAAATAGCCACACAGTTGAAATACTTGCTTTGGGCTCTTCTTCAGTCATGCACGATGTGAATCCCCGATATTTCCATAAAAAAGGATTTAATGCTGCCCATCTCTCACAATCAATGAAGTACGATCATATGATATTTAATAAATTCATTGATAAGATGCCGTTGCTGGAATATGTGATTATGGGTGTGGATTATTGGTCTCCCTTTGGTTCCCTGGAAGATAGTCCGGAATGGTGGAGAGTGAAGTATTATAATATTCATTATGGCAGCAAATACTACAGGTGGGAAGGCAAGTATAATTATGAGCTGTATTTTCACAATATCGGCACTTTTAAAAGAGCAGCCAACGGTTTTTTAACTCTGCTGGGTTTAAAAAAAGAATCCCATCGTACAGTAGATGATGCGGGATACGGAGTCAATTATACGTTAGAGCGGCGACCGGAAGGATGGGATAATGGCAAAGAGGAGGCGTTGCGGCATAATGAGATGGTATCCAGGGCAATTGACGCGGATTATATGGCCCTGAATAAAAAATATATGGAAGAGGTCATTTTGAAGAGCGCCGAAAGAGGTGTGAAGGTGATATTGGTCAATATGCCATTGTATAAATCTTACGTAAATAATCAAAACAGGGTGTTTCTCAACCAACAAAAGGATTTCTGTCATCGCTTTGCAGAGAAATACGGCAATGTTTCCTATTATGACTTTTCAGAAGATCAACGTTTTTCGGAAGATGATTTCTATGATGCCAACCATTTGAATAATGTCGGGGCTAAAAAATTGAGCCTGATACTGGATAGCATTATTGTCGGCCGGTAGTTTTTATGAAGATACCTTTGCCTGAATGCTCTCCATCAGCTCACCTACATTTTTCCACGAAAGAATCTCTCGGGAAGAGAATTTTATTTTAAATTTCTTTTCAATTGCCACTATCAGCTGGATGTGGCTCAATGAATCCCATCCTTCAACATCAATGGCTGTGGTGTGGGGGGTAAGTGTCAGCGACTCTTCCTCAAAGAGGTCCCGGAATATTTCGCTTAGCTGATTAAATATTTCGCGTGTTTCCATACACATTTCTTTTATAATGCCGTAATATGACATACTTTTGTTTCGTAACGGTCGACTTCGAGCCGGAAAAGATGACGGGAAGGATCATCAACAGGGATAAAACCCAGCTTAAGATAATGGTCCTCTACCATGCTGTTTTTCGAAGTGGGTATATATTCCCCAATAACAAATCTAAAACCGTGTTGTTTGGCGTAATCGACAATGGTATTCAGCGTGAAGTGTTCCATGCCCCGTTTTAATACACGGCAACTCATGAACCATGTGTCGATAAAAACTGTCTCTGTCCCCTTTTTCTCTAAAACCACCGCACAGATTAATCCGTTATCTCCAAATTTATCCGATAGCGTGAAACTGAAGCTTTGAAAATGAGTATCTTTTGCCATCCGTTCTATATCGGCCTCTGTATATCGTACGGTACGCAAATTAAACTGATTGCTGCGCTGTGACAACTGTGACACACGAGGGGTATTGAACGAATTGAAAGGGTTTACCTCGGACTTCATCTGCAGGCTTTTCAGAAAGTCATCTTCATTTGTAAAGTTCATTTGTGTGGTAACCCGCAACGATTCGATTTGATATTGTTTGGTCCTATCAGCATCTGTACTGGAAAAGGAAGCCGTTTCAAAAAGATTCAATCCATAGAGATATTCCAAATAATCGGCGGGATCTTCGGGGAGTTCCGGAACAGTAATCTCGGGAATATTTTCACGTACCATGTTTCGCTCAAAGGGATTGTCATCCAGAAAGACCATTGAATCAAAACCGATATTCAGTATTGATTGAATACGGCGGATATTGTCCGCCTTGTTATCCCAATTAGCCATAAAAACAGCAATATCGTTTAACCTCAACACCATCTCCGGATGTTTCTCGAAGGGCTCTTTGGCTGTATCCTGGTTGTTTTTTGAGCAGATCGCTAAAATAATTCCTCTGTTTTTCAGTTTTAAAGCCCATTGCTGAAACTCAGTGAATGCTTTCCCTATTCCCAATTCGTGTCCAAGTTCTATCTTTTCGTAACCGTCGTCACCAATGACGCCACCCCAAAGAGTATTATCGAGATCGAGTATCAAACATTTTTTAAATTTTCCTTGGATGGCACAAACGATATCCATGATGCGTGACGCAACATATGGCACCGCATCGAGCGATAAAACCATTTCACTCCCTATGTAAACTGCAGGATGAAACATGACATCCCTACCAAGTTTATTTTGAAGTGCAGCGATATCGCAGATAAAAAGATTGGGAATCTTCATGCTTAATTCCATCAGCGACAAGTTGAGCTTGCGAATTTGATAGATGAAGGAGCTTTCCACTTTATTGGAATAACTCCCGAAAACAGCATCGTCAATTTCCGGATAATTGCAACAAATAAGCCTCGACTGAACTGCAGAACAGATGTTTTTTATGAATGCAAGCCGCTCATCTGCCAAGCCTTGTTGCTGGCCTGTAGGCATTTTGTTGAATAAAGACAATAATTTATGGCTCGACTGAAAAACAACAATGTAATCCGCTGCAAATGCGTAAAGTTCTGAGGTGCTGTCGAGGAGCTGACGTTCTACCTGGTTGTATTCGGCTTCAAACAGATCAATTATGCATCCTTTTTCTATCCCCATTCCTTTCAGGGCAGTTGCCAGGAACTGGGTTGCCGTATCACCCGCCAATGCCACTTTTATAGTGGGCATCAGCGTTGTGTCTTTTTTAAGATTTTTCTGAAGCGTTTTAAAACTGCTGATCATTTTCGTGTCATCGACATAATTCTACTCTCTCAGCTGTGTGAGAGTACTGCTGTTGATTTTTAAATGTAATAAATCAGTCGCTCCCTTTCTATAGTATGTGCCAAACAGGTCTGACAGTCTACATTTCGCGAATGAAAACACTTTCTCACCAGGGTAACCAAACAGGCTCGGCTCTGTATATCTGGTATGACGAAATAGTCCGTTTCCGTCTGCCAGATTCTTAACAACTAATTGATAATATTTGTTCTGTATCAGCGATATAGTTTCGTTAAAATCTCCGGCCTGTTTGTTGATTCAATTGTTTTCCTTCCCGGGAAATTAACGAGCGACACTTCGTTTAATTTTCGACCTGTTGATCCCATTTTTGCAACGAAAAGCAAACCCGGTTGAAACTTTTTTTTATTTTTGGAATCGTATACCTTTTTTTAACTTTGCTGACAAAAGAAGATTTTTACAGCTTAGTTGCAAAAATTTAGTCATATCTTTGCTGTTGAATAGTCAAAAATAATTGTTTGAAACGAGTTGTATCCATATCCGTTATCGCTTTTGCTAGCTTGTTGATGCTGGTACTTTCCGTGGTTCCGCATCATCATCACGATGATGGGATGCCATGCTTCCAGACAGAGCAGGTGGAGCAGAATTGCGACAAGCAACACGCACATCATCACAACCCTGCATCGGATAATGCTTCTGAAAGTTCAAACTGTGTTGTGCATGCTAATTTTGTGGCACAAAAAACAGACTTTGGAGTTCGTATTAAGTCTTTCCCGTCTAATTATTCTGAAAACAGTGATTTTTGTAATAGCCTGTTTGTTTTTGTTTTATCGGATTTGATTGTCTTGCTTCCGGATGAAAAAAACGATTATGGTGAATATATATTTTCTGTTCCTTCTTTAGAAAAACACAATCCGCTAGGGTTGCGTGGCCCTCCTTATTTCTTCGCTTAGGATTATTTTCCGAATAATTCCATTTTTTTGATGCACTGTTTTTGTGAAATTGTTTCCAAAAACGGCACTTCGCATCACACATGTATTCTACATTTTTCTTACATTAGCATCATCCATTTATGAGAACTTTCATTTTAACTTTGTTTATCGCAATGGTTTTGATACCCATGGGTTGCAATGCGGATAGAAATCAGGAAAAAAAACAAGCCACCAAGTCTCTTGAACACACGGAAGTCGATGAGCATGAGCATACGACTGGGAAAATTAACACAGGCAAAGCTGAAGAGGGAACAGGCGATGTTGAGGAGATTCATTTTTCCAAAGCACAGGCCGAAGCGGTGGGTTTGGCAATAGAAACAGTGTTGCCCGGTACCTTCAGGCAGGTCGTTAAAACAAGTGGACAAATTCTTTCTTCGCAAGGTGACGAAACCACTATTTCTGCCACTGCAAACGGACTCGTGTCGTTTCTCAATCGCTCCATTGCGCCGGGAACAACCATTCGTGCCGGCGAAACGGTTGTCAGTGTTTCGGCTCAAAATCTACCCGAAGGGGATCCTGTAGCAAAAGCAAAAATAGCTTACGAAACCGTGAGAAAGGATTTTTTACGTGCCGAGAATCTTGTAAAAGAGCAGATTATCTCCGTGAAGGATTTTGAGCAGGTTCGTTTGCGTTACGAAACTGCTAAAACGGAATATGAGGCGCAAGCGTCAAACTACCGAGCGGGCAGCGTCAACGTAACTTCGCCCATTGGGGGATATGTAAAAAATATTTATGTCAATCAGGGGGATTTTGTGTCAGTCGGACAGCCTATTGCTACGGTTTCCCAAAACAAGAGGTTGCAACTCCGTGCCGAAGTGTCCGAAAATTATTTTAGATGCATTCGAGCCATTCAAAGTGCTCACTTCAAAACGGCATATGACGATACATTGTATAAGCTTACCGATCTGAACGGACAGTTGGTTTCGTATGGAAAAGCATCGGACAGTCACTCCTTTTTTATTCCTGTAATATTCGAATTTGATAATGTTGTCGATATTATTCCCGGTTCGTTTGCCGAAATCTATCTGCTTGCGCTGCCGCAGGAAAATGTGCTCTCGGTACCTGTTTCGGCTATTACCGAAGAACAAGGCCTTTATTTTTTATACCTCCAGCTCGACGAAGAAGGGTACAAAAAGCAGGAGGTTACGCTGGGACAAAGTGATGGTTCACGCATTCAAGTACTTACCGGCCTAAAACAGGGCGACAAAGTAGTAACCAAAGGAGTGTACCAGGTTAAACTGGCGGCAACCACATCGGTAATACCCGAAGGACACTCTCATTAATTTAAACAGGTCAGAGAACTATGTTGAATAAGATTATTCAATTTTCGTTAAATAACCGGATGGTTATATTAGTGGTATCGGTACTGCTGATGTTCGGAGGAATTTACACCGCCACAAACATGGAAGTGGATGTTTTTCCCGATTTAAATGCGCCTACTGTTGTCGTGATGACCGAAGCACAGGGAATGGCGCCCGAAGAGGTAGAACGGCTGGTCACCTTTCCTGTGGAGACGGCACTTAACGGAGCTACTGATGTACGGCGCGTCCGTTCTTCGTCTACAACCGGCTTTTCCGTTGTGTGGGTAGAATTTGACTGGAACACGGATATCTATATAGCAAGACAGATTGTATCGGAAAAACTGGCAGTTGTGCGAGACGTCCTGCCTTCCAACGTAGGGAATCCCACGTTGGGGCCGCAATCCTCAATAATGGGCGAGGCAATGATTATCGGACTTACTGCCGATACTACATCGATGCGCGATTTGCGCACGATTGCCGACTGGACAATCCGTCCCCGCCTGCTTTCCACCGGAGGTGTAGCGCAGGTTGCCGTACTGGGTGGTGAGATAAAAGAATATCAGATTTTGCTCCATCCTGAAAAAATGAAATTTTACGATGTGAGACTCGACGAAGTGCTCAACGTGGTAAAGAATATGAATCAGAATACATCGGGAGGAGTCCTCAATGAATATGGAAACGAGTACATTATTCGCGGAATGCTCTCGACAAATAACCTGTCAGAATTAAAAAAAACGGTTGTGAAAATCGTGAACGACGTCCCCATATTAATCGAGAGCATTGCAGAGGTTACGGTTGGCAACAAGGCACCAAAATTAGGTACAGCCTCAGAGCGTGGAAAACCGGCTGTATTGATGACTGTAACGAAACAACCGGCAACAAGTACAATGGAGCTGACTGAAAAATTAGACCGATCAATTGCTGAATTACAGAAAGTGTTGCCAGCGGATGTGAAGCTGTCGACCGACATATTTCGCCAGTCTCGCTTTATTGAGAGTTCGATTAATAATGTACAAAAAGCATTGCTGGAAGGTGGTATATTCGTGGTTATTGTGCTTTTTATTTTTCTGATGAATGTGCGCACGACCCTGATATCACTCATCACTATTCCCATATCACTTGTTGTTGCCATCCTTGTTTTAAAGTTTATGGGGTTGACAATTAATACGATGAGTCTTGGTGGTATGGCGATAGCCATTGGTTCACTCGTTGACGATGCCATTGTAGACGTGGAAAATGTATTTAAACGACTGCGTGAAAACAAACAAAAACCAAAAGAGGAACAGCTAACGGTTTTGCAAGTGGTTTTTAATGCTTCAAAAGAGGTTAGGCTGCCCATTCTAAATTCCACGTTAATTATCATAGTAAGTTTTGTTCCGCTTTTTTTTCTGTCGGGAATGGAAGGACGTATGCTGGCACCACTCGGAATAGCTTTCATTGTCTCTTTAGCGGCATCCACACTTGTGGCGCTTACGCTTACCCCTGTATTGAGTAGTTATTTGTTAGGCAAAGAAAAAGCTAAAAATGGTAAAGAAGAGAGCGAACCATTCGTAGTGAGATTGCTAAAGAAAAATTACGAAAAAGCGCTTTATGGCGCTCTTCGGAATAAAAAATGGGTGTTGGGTGGCGCCGGTTTCCTGTTAATTGTTGCTCTGGTCATGTTCTTTACTTTGGGCCGTAGTTTCTTACCCCCCTTTAATGAGGGGTCTTTTACAATTAACGTCAGTACTTTGCCCGGAATTTCCCTCCAAGAGTCGGACAAAGTAGGACGAATGGCAGAAGAGATACTACTCTCCATTCCCGAAGTCAGAACAGTAGGACGCAAGACCGGGCGTGCAGAACTGGATGAGCATGCACTGGGCGTGAATGTGTCGGAAATTGAAGCGCCCATAATGTTGAGGAAACGTTCAAAAGAGGAGGTTCTTGGCGAAATTCGAGGAAAGATGAAAAAGATTCCCGGTGTAAATATTGAGATAGGACAACCTATTTCGCACCGGCTTGATGCGATACTTTCTGGAACACGCGCCAATATTGCCATCAAACTTTTCGGAACCGATTTGAACAGGATGTTCGTGTTGGGCAATCAGATCAAGTCTTCCATACAGGGCATTGACGGAATTGTGGATTTGAATGTGGAGCAGCAAGTGGAACGCCCACAACTGAAAATAACACCCAAACGGGAGTTGTTGGCAAAATACGGTATTTCCTTGTCTGAGTTCTCGGAAACCATCGGAGTAATACTTGGTGGTGAAGTAGTCTCCCAGGTTTATGAAGAAAACAGGTCATACGACCTAACGCTTAAGGTAGACGATGACAGCCGTGCCACGGCCGAAAGCATCAGAAATCTGATTATTGATGCACATGGTCGAAAAATTCCTTTGCGAAATATTGCAGAGGTTTCGTCCGCAATGGGCCCGAATACCATCAATCGTGAAAATGTATCCCGCAAAATTGTTGTGTCGGCAAATGTAACCGGTGGTGATTTGCGCGGTGCGGTAAAAGAAATTCAGAAAATAATTGACCGCGAAATAGAACTGCCCGCGGGGTATCACATTGAGTACGGCGGACAGTTCGAAAGCGAGCAAAAAGCATCTCGTACGTTGTTCATTGCCTCTCTCTTTTCAATATTGGTGATTTTTCTGTTGCTGTTTAATCAGTTCCGAAGCATTACACAGTCGGCAGTTGTTTTGCTTAACCTTCCACTAGCTCTCATTGGTGGAATTTTCACCCTATTTTTCACAAGCGGCAACATCAGCATTCCAGCCATCATCGGTTTTATTTCGCTTTTTGGTATTGCCACCAGAAACGGTATGTTACTGATATCTCGTTATAACGATTTGCAAAACGAAGGATTTTCTGCACGTGATAGCGTGCTGCACGGCTCTTTGGATCGTTTGAGTCCGATTTTGATGACAGCGTTTACTACAGCACTTGCGCTGATTCCTCTTGCCATAGGTGGAAGCTTGCCCGGCAATGAAATACAAAGTCCCATGGCAAAAGTTATTCTGGGGGGATTGTTGACTTCTACGCTTCTCAATGGATTCATTATCCCAATAATGTACCTTCTGACAAATAAGACCATTGTCAAAGAAATCATCAGGGATGACGAAATAACTGAACCATAAATTTTTGTAATCACTTTGCTTCGAATCGAATATATTTTGTAATTTAGCTTTATAGTTCTCGT
>NZ_DCEN01000045.1:84469-85163 GCF_002316955.1 Proteiniphilum sp. UBA1028 | reverse complement strand
AGTTCTCGTTATGTTTGACTCAAAGACAAATTCAACGGATTATGGACGCTTATTAAAACAATGGATAAACTTCACACGTTTTACTATTTTCTTGATTTGGGGGGAACTTTTGCTTTTGCATTAAGCGGGGCAATTGCTGCGCGGGAGCGTGGATTGGACCTGTTTGGTATTTGTGCCATTGCTTTTACTGTAGCCTGTGGCGGGGGCATTATCCGCGATCTTTGCATTGGAGCGGTTCCGCCGGCAGGGTTAACGACGTGGTACTATCTTTTTACTTCAATGGTGGCTGCAGTGATGACAATTGGTTTATACCCTCTTGTAAAACTACTTAACCGGCCAGTGATACTTTTTGATGCTGCCGGCTTGTCTATGTTCGCAATCACCGGGGCACAAAAGACGTTGGCTTTTGGACATAATGCTGAGGCTGCCGTGCTTTTAGGAATTATTACAGCTGTGGGCGGTGGCATCTTACGCGATATTTTATTGAACAGAGTTCCTGTGATACTGGAAAAAGAGGTGTATGCATCTGCAGCCCTGATCGGCGCATTGATTGTGGTCCTGGGAGACTATTTCAACTGGTTAACCAGAGATTGGATTTCAGCCATTGCATTAATTGCATGCTTTACATTGCGTATGTTGGCTCTTCGTGGCCGTTGGAACCTGCCGACTTACTCAAACAATAAATCCACCTTGA
>NZ_DCEN01000045.1:57163-84196 GCF_002316955.1 Proteiniphilum sp. UBA1028 | reverse complement strand
ACCAACTGAGCTATCTCGCCATTAAAATACAGAACACCGTGGTTGGCTTTTGGGGCCTCATGATGATGAATCATCTGCTCTGACCAACAAACAAAACAGGAAGTTTATTCCCGAATTCGAGGTGCAAAAGTAGTACAACTTTTTGAATTCTGCAACTAGAAAAACCAAAAATATTACCAGAAAACACAAGAACTGTTTTTTAAGTGGATACCCTGTAATTTTTTCCGGGAAAAATAAAGGGAAAAGTGAATGGCTGAATAGCATTAGTCATCATAAAATTGTAATTTTGCGGGATAAATAAGGCGTATAACGCAACCTACAAATTCAACGACGTGATCTATCCCGATAATTTTGAGCAAAAAATAGAATTCAACAAAGTACGGCAGCTGATCTCCGACCGGTGTTTGAGCATACTTGGACGAGAGAAGGTGGAGGAGATGCATTTTTCTGCTTCTTTTGATGATATAAGCACGCTTTTATCGCAAACGGAGGAGTTTGTGCGTATCAGGGAGGAAGAGGATACTTTCCCGGCCGATCATTTTTACGATCTGCGCCCGGTACTGAGGCACGTGCGTGTGGCAGGTGCCTGGATCGACCAGAGTGCACTTTTCGAACTGCGCCGTTCGCTGCAGACCATCAACGGCATTGTGGCATTTCTGCGGCGTGACGAAGAGAAGACACCCCGCTATCCTCACTTGCTTGCGTTGGCGGGTCATGTGGTTGTTTTCCCGGAGATTACCAAAAAAATTGACAGCCTGCTGGATGGCTTTGGCCAGATGAAGGACAATGCTTCCTCCCGCCTGTCGGAAATTCGGCGTGAACTTACCTCCACGACGAATGGAATTTCCAAAAGTCTCAATGCCATCCTGCGGAAGGCACAAGCCGAAGGATTTGTGGAAAAAGATGTGGCACCAAGTATGCGCGATGGCCGACTGGTGATTCCGGTGAACCCTTCCTTTAAGCGAAAGATCAAAGGGATCGTACACGACGAATCGGCATCGGGCAAGACCGTCTTTATTGAACCGTCGGAGGTGGTGGAAGCCAACAACCGAATCCGTGAGCTTGAAAGTGATGAGCGACGCGAAATTATTAGAATATTGGTTGATTTTACAGACTATCTTCGCCCCTATCTGTCCGACTTGCTGGAGTCGTATGAGTTTTTGGCGAAGATCGATTTTATTCAGGCCAAAGCGGCTTTCGCGCAACAAATAGGAGGAATCAGGCCTTCTCTTGAAGATGTACGGCTGATCGATTGGGTTGAGGCGGTGCACCCGCTGCTCTATCTCTCCCTGAAGAAGCAAAACAGGAAAATTGTTCCGCTTGATATCACACTGGAGGAAACACGCAGAATCCTGGTAATCTCCGGTCCTAACGCCGGTGGCAAGTCGGTCTGTCTGAAGACGGTCGGCTTGCTGCAATACATGGTACAATGTGGCTTACTGATTCCGCTAAAAGAAAATTCCAAAGTCGGTGTCTTTGAAGATATCTTTATCGATATTGGTGACGAGCAATCTATCGAGAACGATCTTTCCACATACAGCTCGCATCTGATGAACATGAAATATTTCGAAAGAAACTGTCATGCGAAGTCTTTGCTGCTGATCGATGAATTCGGGAGCGGTACCGAGCCGCAGATAGGTGCTGCCATTGCGGAGGCCCTGCTCGATCGGTTTAACAGACAACAATCGTACGGTGTGATTACCACGCATTATCAGAATCTGAAACATTTTGCCAACGAACATGAGGGGGTAGTGAATGGGGCCATGTTGTATGACAGGCATGAAATGCAGCCGCTCTTTCGCCTTTCCATTGGTAACCCCGGTAGTTCCTTTGCGGTGGAAATAGCCCGTAAAATCGGCTTACCGGAGGAGGTGATTGCACATGCTTCAGAGATTGTGGGGAGCGACTATATCAACATGGACAAATACTTGCAGGATATTGCCCGCGACCGGCGTTACTGGGAGCGAAAACGCGACGAGATACGCCGTGAGCGCAACCGTCTGAAAGAGGTCGCCACGAAATATGAGACCGGCCTGGAGGATATCAACAAAGAGAAAAAGGAGATTCTTGCTCAAGCCAGGCAGAAGGCAGAACAGATGCTGGCAGAAAGTAACGCTCGCATTGAAAATACCATCCGGGAAATTCGCGAGGCAAAGGCTGAAAAAGAAAAAACCAAACAGGTTAGAGAGTCTCTAAGCCATTTCAGAAAGCAGGTGTTGGCTGCCGATCACGATGAGAGGGAGATAGCAGGTCAAAAGAAACTGGCCAAAAAGGCAAAAAACACTCCCTCATCATCTGCGGTCATCCAGGAAGAACCGCTAGTAGGGGATGCTGTACGCATCAAAGGACAGACCACTACAGGCGAGGTGATGGAAATAAACGGTAAAAAAGCAATCGTTGCTTTTGGAATGATCAAAACCACGGTTGATCTCTGTAGTCTGGAACGGGTGAGCAACAATCAGCTTAAAAAGGAAAAGAAAGCATCGAATACCCGCGATCTGCTGCATGAGCGGAAATTGAATTTCAGGCAGGATATTGATGTACGGGGAATGCGGGGGGATGAGGCACTCCAGGCGGTCATGTATTTTATTGATGATGCGATTCAGCTGGGCGTTGCACGGGTGCGTATTTTGCATGGAACCGGTACCGGGGCTTTACGCCAGATTATTCGTGAATATCTGGGTACGGTGCATGGTGTGTCGCATTTTCAGGATGAACATGTACAGTTTGGCGGTGCGGGAATTACGGTGATTGATTTGGAGTAGGAACTACTGTTAGGGAAAGCCAAAAACCGGATTTGCCTCTTCGATAATCAAAATATTTTTTATCTTTGTCTACGATATTAAAAATTGCATTTAAATTAACATAAAATACCTTCTGATGGTAAAATTTTCAAAACCCTTCTGGGTTGCCAATTTTGTAGAGCTCCTGGAGCGATTGGCATATTATGCGGTCTTTATTGTAATTACCCTCTATCTGTCAAACGTTTGGGGGTTCTCTGATATTGAGGCAGGTGTGATTGCAGGACTATTCTCGGCTTCCCTTTATCTGCTACCGCTGTTTGCCGGTGCCTATGCCGATAAAATAGGTTTCCGCTCGGCGATTCTTCTCGCGTTCACCTTACTTACCGTGGGGTATGCAGGGCTGGGTGTTTTGCCCACGATGCTCGAGAGTGCCGGACTGGTAGATTATGAAATGACCACTACCTATACGGGGCTGAAAGAGAGTTATCTGCGATGGTCTATCGTTGCGCCGCTGATACTGGTAGTAATTGGAGGATCGTTCATCAAGTCTGTTATTTCAGGGACGGTAGCCCGTGAAACAACACCGGAAAATAGAGCGCGCGGTTATTCCATCTTTTACATGATGGTTAATATTGGCGCATTTACCGGCAAAACCGTGGTCGATCCGCTGCGTAGGAGCATGGGAGACCAGGGGCTTGTATACTTGAATTATTTTTCGGCAGCAATGACGCTTCTGGCGCTGATTGCCGTATATCTGTTTTATCAATCGGCCAAAACAGAAGGCAAAGGGAAAAGCTTTGCCGAGATTGGCCGTTCGTTGGTAAAGGTGGTTTTTAACGGTCGACTGATGCTATTGATCCTGATTGTGAGCGGCTTCTGGGTTATTCAAAGTCAGATGTATGCCACCATGCCCAAATATGTGATAAGGTTGATTGGAGAGAGTGCCTCCCCCGGGTGGTATGCGAATGTCAATCCGCTGGTGGTTTTTGTGACTGTAAACTTCGTGACTTCCATGATGAAAAAACGAAGTGCCATCACCTCCATGATGGTGGGAATGTTCATTATCCCTCTCTCTGCACTTATTATGTCTTTTGGTACGCAAATTGGGGAAGATTATATTCTGGGATTGCATCCTGTAGCGTTCATGATGATCATAGGCATTGGCATGCAGGCAATTGCGGAATGTTTTATTTCGCCCCGTTACCTGGAATATTTTTCGCTGCAGGCGCCTAAGGGGCAGGAGGGCCTTTATTTGGGATTTAGCCATCTGCATTCCTTCTTCTCGTTCCTGTTTGCCTTCGGCCTTTCGGGATTTTTGCTGGATAAATATTTACCCGATCCACGGTTGTTCACGGGGGAGTCCGGTGTATTGGACACGGTTGCTTATGCTGAGGCCACGCAAAACGCGCACCATATCTGGTATGTCTTCGTGGCTATCGGCGCTATTTCTGCCATTGCCCTTCTTATTTACGGACAGGTAACCCGCAAGATGGATCGCAGGAGTGAGCAAAAGTCATAAAAAATAAACATGTCACCTCCTCAAGGTGTTATGTTAGGTATAAACAACGTATATAAAATCAATAGAGAAATATGAGATTAGATCTGAGTTCACACATTACTTTCGAACGGGTTCCCAAGAAGTACTACCGTCCGGAAAACGATTTTGAAGAGTACAATCTTGCACGGTATGAGAAGTTGCCTGTCGCAATCTATGAAGAGGCCAGGAGAGCTGCCAAAAAGGTGGCAAACGACATTGTGGAAGAGATGTTACAAAAACAAAAGAAGGGAGAACATTTTGTGCTTGGAGTCAGTGGAGGTACTTCGCCACTGCCGGTTTATGAAGAACTGGTCAGGCAACACAGGGAAAAAAACGTGAGTTTTAAAAATCTGGTTGTTTTTAACACTTATGAGTTTTATCCTGTGCTTGATTTTTCTTTCAGCAATCTGCAGATGTTGAAGGACCTTTTTTTAAATCAAATAGATATTGATCCGGAAAACATCTTCTCACCCGATGCAACCATCGAGAAGGATCTGATTGCCGAGAACTGTGATGCATTTGAGAAGGATCTGGCCGATAAGGGTGGACTCGACTACCTGTTGTTGGGATTAGGGAGCAAGGGGAACGTGGGCTTTAATATGCCTGGAAGCAGCCTTCACTCACAAACAAGGCTTGTCATGCTTGATGGAGACTCACGCAAAGATATTGCCCGCAACTTCGGCTCACTCGACAAAGTACCGTTAAGCGCAATCACCATGGGGCTATCCGACATGATGGATGCCAAAAAGATTGCCCTCCTGGCATGGAGCGAACAAAAAGCCGGGAGCATCCGGGATATTGTGGAAGGCCCTGTAACTGATTTGGTTCCCGGCTCAATCTTGCAGACTCATCCTGAAGTAAAAGTGTTTGTGGACCTTGCGGCAGCCTCGGAGCTAACGCGCATTAGCTGGCCTTGGCTTGTCACCAATTGCGAGTGGAACAGCAAGCTCATTCGTCGGGCCATAGTATGGCTCTGTGGTGTGGTGAACAAGCCTATCCTGAAGTTGACCAACAAGGATTACAATGACAATGGGCTGAGTGAGCTAATCACCCTCTATGGATCAGCTTACAATGTAAACATCAAGATATTCAACGATCTGCAGCATACCATTACCGGTTGGCCCGGAGGAAAACCTGATGCAGACGATACCTATCGACCCGAAAGGGCAAAGCCCTATCCCAAAAAGGTAATTATTTTCAGTCCGCATCCCGATGACGACGTGATCTCCATGGGGGGTACTTTTCAGCGACTGGTAAATCAGGGTCATGAGGTGCATGTGGCTTACCAAACATCCGGAAACATTGCAGTGGGAGACGAAGAAGTAATCCGCTATATCTCGGTTCTGAATAGCATGCGTAAAAAATTCAATCCCGAGAACACCGGTCTTCTGGAAAAATATGAGAAGATTCGTCACTATCTCTTGCACGAAAAAACGAAGGAGGATATCGATACACCCGACATCCTTTTTATCAAGGGGAGAATACGTCGCGAAGAAGCCCGGTCGGCAGACAGATACGTAGGCCTTCCCGAGGAAAATATACATTTTCTTGACCTTCCCTTCTATGAAACAGGCAAGGTGAAAAAAAATCCCATTTCCGAAAGGGATGTGACGATTGTCAAAGATTTTATTGAAACCATCAAACCGCATCAGATCTATGTTGCAGGAGATCTTGCAGACCCGCATGGCACCCACAAGGTGTGTCTCGATGCCATTCTTGGAGCCATCGACATCTTCAAGGAAGAAGAATGGTTCCAAGATTGCCGCGTCTGGATGTACCGTGGTGCCTGGATGGAGTGGGAGATAGATCATATTGAAATGGCCGTACCGCTTTCTCCCGAAGAACTGCGCCAGAAACGAAATGCTATTTTGAGACACCAGTCTCAAATGGAGAGTGCTCCATTCCTTGGTGACGACGAGAGATTGTTCTGGCAACGCTCGGAAGAACGAAACCGTGCCACGGCCGATATGTACTGGAAGCTTGGCCTGGCCTCTTACGAAGCAATAGAGGCCTTTGTGGAGTATATTCCGGTACAATAATTTGACCGGTAAATATCCAATTACAAAAAAGCTGTCATACAAGACAGCTTTTTTGATTTCAGGAGCTATTTTGTTAAACCAGATGAGTAGAGCCGAGCTTGTGCGAGCCATGCCATCGTGAGAATTGAAAATCGAGGAGCGGAGGCGACTCAATTGAAAATCGAGGAACGGAGGTGACTCAAATAGTCTAACTTTTGTGAACTTTTGGCAATGGAACAAAAAAAAAGTTGTATATTGCAAACCTGTTTTAAAACAACACATGTCCAAAGAAAAATTCCATATCGAGTTCCTTATGGGAAACGCTACTCAGAGTAGCTTGTGGCGTATGGTCAGCCAAATAGACGGTCTTTCGGAATGGTTTGCAGATGAGGTGTCAATGGATGAGACCGAGACTATTTACACATTCTATTGGGGAAAAACACAAAATCAGGCAGTTATTGTAAACCAGAAACCGCAATCAAGTATCCGCTATCAATGGATCGACGAGGATGAAGAGAATTGTTATTTTGAGTTCATGCTGCACAAGCTGGATTTGTCGGGCGACATGACGCTGGAGATCACCGATTTTGCAGAACCCGATGAAAAAGGAGATTCCATCGCTTTGTGGGAGTCGCAAGTAGACGAGATGAAGAGAAGGTTGGGCATCTGAGCCTGTTCATGATTTATTTTGCTCCCTTTATTAATCATCTTTACCTATTCGAAACCACAATTGTCCGTTTGATTTTATTATCTTTGCCTTCAATTTAAACGGGTCCCTTTTTGTTCAGATTTAATGAGTAAATTTTTCCACATAAAGCGGTTATATGGCTATATATTAAAGACCTTTATACCGCTTTTTCTGATGACTTTTGCCATATGCCTGTTTCTGGTGTTGATGCAATTTTTATGGAAATATGTGGAGGATATGGTGGGCAAAGGCCTGGGGCTTGATGTGATCGGGGAGATGTTTTTTTATGCAGCCCTGAACCTTATTCCCATGGCATTGCCGTTGGCCATTTTATTGGCATCGCTGATGGTTTTCGGAAATATGGGAGAGAATCTGGAACTGTTGGCCATCAAGTCGGCAGGTATTCCCTTGCTGAAAATCATGAAGCCTCTCATAATCCTTATCTTTCTTATCAGTGTGGGGGCGTTCTTTTTTCAGAATAATGCCATTCCAAAGATACAGACCAAATTCTATTCGCTGCTCATCTCCATACGCCAGGCTTCTCCCGAGCTGGATGTGCCCGAAAGCGTTTTTTATAAAGAAATTGATGGTTACAACATTTATGTCGATAAAAAAGATCGCAAAACGGGAATGCTGTATGATGTGCTCATTTACGATGTAGCTAACGGATTTGACAACATGGCTGTAATCATTTGTGATTCGGCTGAAATGAACTCGACCGAAGACAAAACCATGCTGATCTTCACCATGTACAGCGGGCAGCAGTTCCAAAATTTCACACAAGGCACTACTCCCCGGCATGCTGTCGATTTTGTACCATACGCAAGAGAAAATTTCGATACGAAGACCATGATGATCTCTTATGATGCCAATTTTAACCGCATGGGAGAGGAGGTGATTGAAGGAAGTTCAACCAGTAATTATGTGTCCAAGAACTTATCAGAGCTGGGTACATCCATCGATTCCATGACGATGATTATGGACAGCGTGAACAGGGTAGACCGAAACCTGATGAAAAATTACTCCTACCTTACTTTTCGCAATAGTTATCCCTCTGAAAAGAAGGATTCACTCATGGCGGGTTCATTGGATACCCGAGTGGAAGTTCCACGACCCGATACGTTGCTGCAGTCAAAAGAACTAGAACAGCAATCGACCATCCTGCAAAGCGCTTTTATGAAGGCCGACAACAATAGCAACGAGTTTCTTTTCCGGTCACTCAATAAAACCACCACCCAAAAGACCATCAACCGCCATTGGATAGAATGGCACCGCAAATTTACCATTCCCTTTACCTGTCTTATTTTCTTTTTTATTGGTGCTCCGTTGGGATCCATCGTTAGAAAGGGCGGTTTGGGGACACCTATCGTCATTTCGGTGGTGCTCTTCATCATTTACTATATTGTGGATAATGTTGGATACAAGATGACGCGCGACGGGGTATGGGAACATTGGTTTGGGATGTGGTTCAGTTCGCTCATTCTTCTTCCTGTCGGCATCTTTTTGACCTACAAGGCAATGAACGATTCGGTGATTATGAATGCAGATACCTATTGGGAATTCTTTAAAAAATTATTCTTCATTCGTGAAAAAAGAAAATACCCGGTAAAAAGCGTAATCATCGACCGTCCCGGATACGAAGAAATTGTTCGTTCACTGTCAGGGCTTTCGGATGAGATAGACCGTTATCTCATCAAATACAACCGTTTATCATATAAAACCTATTGGACCGATGGTGCATACGAAAAAGAACTGCACACTATTAAAAGCTCCATGGAGATCATTCTTAGTCAATTATCCAACTCCCGGAGTTTGGAAGAACTGGCAAAGGCAGAGGAGTTCCCGGTGCTCATTACGAAAATACGGTTGTTAAAAGCCTGTTCTGTTTGGGCTAAAATATGTATGTATCTTTTCCCTGTGGGATTTGTCCTGCGAATATTATCGGTACCGTTTGAACTCAGGACCAAAAAAGACCTGAAAGATGTAAAACGTCTGAGTGGCGAAATGATTGAAATTATAAGTGAAACACATGCACCTGGCAGCGTGTTTATAGCGTAAAAAACTAAATTGAGATATGCAAAAAAAAATTACATTAGACACCATAGAGGAAGCTATTGAAGAGATCCGAAAAGGAAATTTTATCATTGTTGTTGACGATGAAGACAGAGAGAATGAAGGCGATTTGATTATAGCGGCAGAGTGTATTACTCCGGAGAAGATAAACTTTCTGGAAACCCATGCCCGTGGGCTCATTTGCGCCCCGATCACGAAAGAACGCGCCGAAGAGCTGGAGTTGCCGATGATGGTTACCCATAACACATCCATACACTCTACTCCCTTCACCGTTTCCATCGATCTTCTTACTCATGGCTGCTCAACAGGTATATCGGCTTACGACAGGGCGCAGACAATCCTTGCTCTTACGAGAGAGGAGACAGCACCGGAAGATTTTGGCCGTCCGGGTCATATTTTTCCGCTAAGAGCACAGTCAAAGGGGGTACTCCGCAGGGCAGGACACACCGAGGCAACCATCGATTTTGCCCGTTTAGCCGGATTGTATCCTGCAGGAGCACTCGCTGAGATAAAAAGAGAAGATGGTTCAATGGCGCGCCTTCCCGAATTGATGGAGATGGCCAGAAAATTCAATCTTAAGATTGTGTCAGTGGCCGATTTAATCAAGTATAGATTGCAGACTGAGTCGCTCATCGAACGGGGAGAGGCGGTGCATCTTCCTACCGAATACGGTGAATTTAAAATGATTCCCTTTCTGCAAAAAGCTACCGGACAGGAGCATGTTGCACTCATAAAGGGCGAGTGGCACGAAAATGAATCAATCCTGGTGAGGGTGCATTCTTCGTGCATGACCGGCGATATCTTCGGGTCTATGCGGTGTGAATGCGGAGAGCAGCTGCACAAGGCATTGCAGCTGATTGAGAAGGAGGGCAGAGGCGTACTGGTCTATCTGAATCAGGAGGGACGCGGTATTGGGCTCATGGCCAAGGCTGCGGCATACAAGCTGCAGGAACAGGGCCTCGACACCGTTGATGCCAATCTGCATCTTGGATATCAGGCCGACGAAAGAGATTATGGCGTGGGGGCTCAGATTCTGCGCAGCCTTGATGTGCGGAAAATGAGGTTGATGACCAACAATCCCAGAAAACGGATCGGCCTGGAGTCGTACGGCCTGGAAGTAGTGGAAAATGTGCCGCTGGAAATCACGCCCAATCCTTATAACCATTTTTATATGGAGACGAAAAAAAAACGCATGGGCCATGTGCTGAGAAATATCAAATAGCACAGAGAAAAGATATCGTGAATTTAACAGGTTTATCGTGAAAGATTACGCAGATCTCCTTTATATGTTGGTGGGTTGTGGGATAGGTGGCATTCTGGCATGGATTATTGTTTCGCTGTACAGACAGTCGAAAACCGTTCCCAGAAGCAGATTTGAGACACTCTCGCAGGAGAATCAAAAGCTGAACACCCAACTTGCTGTCTCCAGTCAGAGACTGTCGGATATGGAACAGGATATTGCGCGTTATAAGTCTGATCTGAAGACAATTACCGATGAATTTAACGAGACCAACAAGTTGCTTGCCACGTACACAGCAGAAAATAAAATGCTGACCGAGAAGCTGGAGCTGCAGAAGAAAGAGATGGAGTCCATTCATAAACAGTTCAACTTGGAGTTTGAGCAGATTGCATCAAAGATACTGGAGGAGAAAACCGAAAAATTCACGAACCTGAACAGAGAAAATCTGGATAGGATCCTAAAACCGCTGGGAGAGAATATCGATACGTTCCGCAAGAAGGTGGAAGAGGTATATGTCACCGAGGCGAAGGAGCGTTTCTCATTGGGGCAGGAAGTAAAAAACCTGCGGGAGCTAAACGACCGTCTCAGTAACGAAGCCAACAACCTGACCAATGCGCTCAAGGGTAATTCCAAAACACAGGGCGACTGGGGGCAGGTGATCCTGGAGAACATTCTGGAGCGGTCAGGGCTGGTGAAGGGAAGGGAGTATTTCGTCCAGGAATTTCTGAAAGACCATGATGGAAATTACTATACCGGCGAGAACGGATCCAAAATGCAGCCGGACGTGATTATTGCGTATCCAGATAACCGAAAGGTGATCATTGACTCAAAAGTATCACTCACGGCATATGCTGGCTATACCGGCAGCGATAATCCGGAAGAACAGAAGAAGTTCATTGGGGAACACCTTCGTTCGGTACGGAAACATATCGATGAGCTGAGCCGGAAAAGCTATCAGAATTATGCTGATTCGCTCGATTTCGTGATGATGTTTGTCCCCAATGAACCGGCATATATGCTGGCCTTGCGCCATGAGGAGAGCCTCTGGCAATACGCTTACGAAAAAAAAATTCTGCTGATCAGTCCCACAAACCTGATCGCTGCATTGAAATTAATTGTAGATTTGTGGAAGCGTGAATACCAAAACCGCAATGCTTTAGAGATTGCTGATCGGGGTGCTGCGCTGTACGATAAGTTTGTCAACTTTGTCGATTCTCTTACCGATATTGAAATTCATCTCAACAGGGCCCAGCGAAGTTATGAGAGTGCTTACGGACAGTTGAAGGCAGGTAGGGGAAATCTTATCGGACAGACAGAGAAGCTGCGCGAGCTGGGAGTAAAAGCCAGAAAATCGCTGCCGCCCTCATTGCTCGACGAAATGGATGACGACCGGAACGAATTGCAGGCTCCAATAAATTAAGTGGCACAAAAACCACAAAGCAAAACACCGAAAACAGATCACAGAAAAAAAGAAGAATATGTACGGAAAAATACAACAACTTTTGCAGGCTGAGTTGAAAGCCATAGAGGAGGCAGGCCTTTATAAAAATGAACGGGTCATTGTTACGCCACAACGCGCAGAGATCAAGGTACAATCCGGTCAGCAGGTACTCAACTTCTGTGCCAACAACTACCTCGGTTTATCCGATCATCCACGGTTGATCGCTGCAGCAAAGAAAGCCCTTGACGAACGGGGCTACGGCATGTCGTCGGTCCGGTTTATCTGTGGCACACAGGATTACCACAAGGAACTTGAAAAAACCATCAGTGATTTTTTTAAAACAGACGATACCATTCTCTATGCATCCTGTTTCGATGCCAACGGAGGTCTCTTTGAACCTCTTTTTACCGAAGAAGACGCCATCATCTCCGACTCGTTGAACCACGCATCCATCATCGACGGGGTACGTCTCTGCAAAGCCAAACGTTACCGCTATGCGAATGCCGACATGGTCAGTCTGGAGGAAAGTCTGCAGGAAGCACAGGAGCAACGTTTCCGAATTATTGTCACCGACGGCGTATTTTCAATGGACGGCAACGTGGCGCCACTCGATAAAATCCTGCTGTTGGCAGAAAAGTACGATGCACTAGTCATGGTCGACGAGAGTCACTCCGCCGGTGTGGTGGGCAAAACCGGAAAAGGAGTTACGGAACAATATGGCGTCATGGGCAAAGTGGATGTCATCACCGGCACCCTGGGCAAAGCCTTCGGGGGTGCTATCGGCGGGTTTACCTCCGGACGACAGGAGATCATCGACATGCTGCGTCAGCGTTCGCGTCCTTATCTCTTCTCCAATTCCATTCCTCCCATGGTGGCTGCATCGGGTGTGGAAGCTTTTCGTTTGCTGCAGGAATCAAATCATCTACAGGACAAACTGCACGAGAACGTGGATTACTTTATCGCAAAGATGAAAGAGGCTAATTTCGACATTAAGCCCACACAATCGGCTATTTGTGCCGTGATGCTCTACGATGCCAAACTATCACAACTGTTTGCATCCGAACTGCTCGAAGAAGGAATCTATGTGACCGGATTTTATTACCCTGTGGTACCCAAAGAGCAGGCACGTATCCGGGTACAGCTCTCCGCAGGACATGAAAGGGCACATCTTGACAAAGCTATCGATGCATTTGTCAAAATTGGAAAAAAATTAGGGGTAATTT
Source organism: Proteiniphilum sp. UBA1028 (assembly GCF_002316955.1). Taxonomy (NCBI): domain Bacteria; kingdom Pseudomonadati; phylum Bacteroidota; class Bacteroidia; order Bacteroidales; family Dysgonomonadaceae; genus Proteiniphilum; species Proteiniphilum sp. UBA1028. Next base: position 71,232 of record NZ_DCEN01000045.1, on the reverse strand, counting down.
GATTTTGTGTCAGTGATTTGTAGTTGTCGAACTGAAATTTGAAAACTGAATAAAATGAAGGCACTGGTAAAACGAAGACCCGAAAAAGGCATCTGGATGGAAGAAATACCCGTTCCTTCCATCGGCGTGAACGATGTATTGATTAAAATAAAGAAAACAGCTATTTGCGGGACCGACCTGCATATTTATAAGTGGGACGACTGGTCACAGAAAACCATCAAAACCCCCATGACAATCGGTCACGAGTATGTTGGTGAAATTGTGGATATGGGCAGTGGCGTAGAAAACCTTAAAATCGGAGATCGGGTGACGGGTGAGGGGCACATTGCTTGCGGACATTGCCGTAACTGTCGGCGTGGCAAGCTGCATGTGTGTGAGAATACCGTCGGCGTGGGCGTCAATCGCGATGGTGCATTTGCAGAATATCTCTCCCTGCCGGCATCGAATGTGGTGAAACTTGACTCCCGTATACCCGATGAAATTGCTTCCATCATGGATCCTTTTGGCAATGCCACCCACACAGCCCTGTCTTTTCCGCTGATTGCCGAAGATGTGCTGATTACCGGAGCAGGTCTTATCGGCAGCATGGCCACAGCCATTTGTCGTTTTGCGGGTGCACGCTATATCGTAGTGAGTGATCTGAGTGAATACCGTCTCCATATAGCCAGAAAGATGGGCGCCACGCTCACCGTCAATCCTTCAAAAGGGGAAACTATTGCGCAGGCAGTGAAGAAGCTGGGTATGCGCGGCTTCGATGTGGGGCTGGAGATGTCCGGCTCACCGGCAGGTTTCCGCGAGATGATCGACAACATGTACAACGGTTCCAAAATATCCCTGCTGGGCATCCTGCCCAACAACACAACGGTCGATTGGAACGAAGTTATATTCAAGGCATTGACTCTAAAGGGGATATATGGTCGGGAGATGTGGGAGACATGGTACCAGATGGAACAGATGCTTATTTCAGGCCTCGACCTGTCGCCTGTCATCACGCACAGATTCGGTATCGACGAATTCCAAAAGGGATTTGATGTGATGGAAAGCGGAGAGTGTGGAAAAGTTATTTTAAGCTGGGGTTGATATGAAACAACTGATAATTCTTCGTCACGGCAAAGCCGAACAAGATACAATGGCCAAGGACGATTACGATCGTGTCCTTACCGATCGTGGCCGGAAAAATGCGGATGCCATGGGGAGCTATATCCTAAAGAGATTTGGTACACCCAACCTCATTCTTTCTTCTTCCGCAAGAAGGGCACACGAAACGGCCATCCTTGCCGCACGGCAAATTGGTTATCCAGAAGATGAGATTCAAACAGACCAAAACCTTTATTTTGCACCCTCCCGGTGGATACTGAATGTCCTTTCCAAGTTGACGGACGACGTGGAGAGCTGTCTTTATGTGGGACATAATCCGGGAGTGACCGACCTGATCAATGATTTGGGTGTGAGGCTTGACAACCTTCCTACTTGCTCGGCAGTCTGTTTTGAGTTTAATGTCGACAGCTGGTCCGATATTTCGGTGGAACGTGCCAACTTCAGATGGCTGAAATTGGCCAGAGAGCTCTGATTGATTATTCCTCTTTGTCCATCTTACACTTGTAGGATGCTGAAAGAATATGATAGGCTTTTGAACGGAGAGCGAGAAGTGATAACAAAAGCATGAAAACACCTGCCACCACGAAGGTGAGCGCAATGCCGCGCGTATCGCCTTCCCCCAGTAGCCGGCCAAATGCCTGTTTTCCTGCATCGCTCTTCATATACGGAATAATAATAGTTTGTGCCAAAGGACCAATTATGAAGATTGAAACAGGCGTCACGCCTGCTTCTACTGTTTGTGCGAACCCAAAAACCCGACCTTGCTTTGGCTTTGGTACAACGGTCTGGATAATGGTCTGTTCACCTGCTTCAATGATCGGCGCAATGAGCATATAAAGAAACATTCCTCCCACAAATAAAACCGACCCTTCCCGCAGGGTGAAAAAGATACAGATGAAGCTGATGAGTATGTAGCCGAGAAGTAACGAGCGAAGTGGGCTTTTGCCAAGTCCCAGCTTTCCGATGAGTAATCCTCCCAGAATAAATCCGGTACCGGTAAATCCAAGGATAATACCCCAGATCTCCACCGGGAAGAGAGTGAGCCCGTACGGATCAAGCAGTACCGCAAAGACACCACCGATGAAATTATTGAATGTGGTGAAGAAAATAAGTGCCATCAGTCCCGGCACCATATGTATTGCTCTGAAAGCTCCCCGAAAATCGATATGGCTGTTTTGCAGGTGTCTGTCGTGTACAATCTGTTCTTCGGGAATGGAGAGAAAGAAAAGATGAACCAATGTGGCAGCCGACAGCAGCAATGTAATAAAAATGGCCCAGTCCATTCCCAGGTAGCCGATAATGAGTCCGCTGAACACGGTGTTGGCGATCATCCCGAACCCCTGAATTGTTCCTATCATGCCGTTAGCACGGGCATAGTCCTGTTTCGGCACAAGCAGAGATACGGTAGTGGAGAGTGCAATCCCCCGAAGATTACCGGTTAGTGCACTCAATAAAAGAGGCAGCGAGAAAAGCCAAAATGCCGGTGAAGACATGTTGGCAATATGGGTTGTGCCGGTCAGAAAAAAAACAGTGCTCGCCAGCAGCAGTAGTATCATTGTTACAACCGATGCCCCCGTCATCACCTTTTTCTTCTTGTGTTTATCGACAATTGTCCCGAAAAACATGCTGGACAGAGTAACCAGCAGCATATAGGTGCCGCTGAGTACCGAGAGTACCAGCACCGACTTGGTTTCGAGGTAAATCCAGAATGAAAAGGCGCTCCAAAGCAGGTAGGTGCTTGTGTTGGCGACGGCTATGTTGACGAGAAGACGAAGAAATCGTTTCATCGGGATGATGCTTACTGTTTAATCACCAAAAAACGTTTTAAAGTTGACAAACTGTTTTCCGGGAATTTTATGTTGATACGAACTTTCAAAGAACGCACGTAAGCGTGGTTTTGTTTGGAAAATATGATATCAAATGCTTTTGAACAACAACCAGGCGACAAGCAAGGTGATTAAAATATTAAAAGTTTGTGCAGTGAGGAACGACCAGATATACCTGGCATTCTCCTTCTTGAATATATAACGAAAGTCGGTTTCCAGCCCTATACAGACAAATGCCAATGAGAACAGCAGGCCGCGCGCGCCTTTATTGCCCACGCTAGACAATGCTTTCCCCGTTTCGACATCGAAGGCGAAACTAAATACCAATGATGCAACCAGAAAGCCGATGACAAACTTTGGAAATCGATTCCATAAAACGCTGCCCGAAGGGCGGATATCGTTGTTTGTACCCTTGTAAGACCAATAGATGGAAATCACAAAGGCAGCTACCCCCAGGAGTACATTCTGTGCAGACTTGATGATGACGCTATATTGTTCGGCAGTTTCACCAATAAACTTGCCGGAGGCTACCACGGCTGCAGTAGTATCGATTGTGCCTCCCAGCCAGGCGCCCGCAACCTCTTCACTCAGCCCCATCCACTTGGCCAAATAGGGCAGGAGGTACATCATAGGGATGGCAACGATCAACACCAACGAAATCACGAAAGAGAGCTTTTTGGGATTTCCCTTGATGGCACCGCTGGTTGCAATCGCTGCCGAAACCCCACAAATAGAAACTGCGCTGGAGAGTAAAATTGACATCTCTTTGTCAATTTTGAATATTTTGTTGGCAACCCGGAAACTGAAATACCAAACCGACAAAACCACAATGATAGCCTGCACCATGCCCAGAGCACCTGCTTTCATGATCTCGTTGAACAGGATGGAGCTACCCAGGATCACCAATCCGGCTTTGATGTAATATTCGCTTTTTACAGCCGGAGCCAGCCATTTGGGTAGTCCCACCGTGTTGCGGATAAGCAGGCCGATAATGACGGCAAAAAATACCGACTCAAGCCCCATGGTTTTGATGGGGGTAAAGCCGGCAATGATGGTGGCCAGCCATGCCAGCAAATACACGACTGCAAAGGAGAGCAGAAACCTGCCATTGTCTTTGTTTCCCATGAAGAGATATCCCAGGTAAGCCAAAATAGCAACCATCACAGACATATATGCGTAATTCTTCATGAAGGAAGGCGAAAGGATAACAAGCAGAAGGATGACGGCACCAATAATTGTGGCCACCCAATCTTCACTTTTTAATGATTTTAACATAAGATAATGAATCAATTTTTCAGGATGAATATCAGAATTTTTCTTTGACAATTGAAACGCGTGCAAAATTAAAAAAAAATGCCAACATGAATACACTCTTCAATCTTTTATTCTCTTTTGCCATCGGGTTGATTGTCTGAAAGCCTTCATTGGTCGATGAAATCACGCAGTTTGTCTATTTCTTTTGCCTGGATTTTTTGATGGGTATACTTTTGCGGTACATTTCAGTTTAAAAGAAAAGTATCAGGCAATAACACGACTATGAAGAAATTATTTATTTTAGCGATTACGCTTTCGTTGTGTACTCTCCCGATGATCGCGCAGGCTCAATCGGAAACATCTATTTCAGGGAAGCTGATAGATGAGGAGACGGAAGAACCGGTTCCCCTGGCCAGCGTACGGGTATTACAGCGTGCGGATAGCGCCTTCGTGACAGGCAAAGCTTCCAATGCAGAGGGTTTGTTCACGATCCCTGTGAAAAGCGGATCGTATATCCTGCATATTTCCTTTATTGGCTACAACGATGTGTACCGTGATGTGCAGGTGACATCTTCACACCCGAACGTGAAACTGGGAAATATCATCCTGAGCAATGACAACATAATGCTGTCGGAAACGGTAGTCACCGCCAAGGCTCCGGAAATTACGGTGAAGGGCGATACACTTGAGTACAATGCCGACTCGTATAAAGTTACAGAGAGTGCGGTGGTAGAAGATCTGTTGAAGAAAATGCCCGGTGTGGAAATTGACAACGAAGGAAAAATTACGGTGAATGGAAAAGAAATTAAGAAGATACTGGTAGACGGGGAAGAATTTTTCAGCAACGATCCGAAGGTGGCGTCAAAAAACCTGCCGGCTAAAATGGTCGAAAAATTACAGGTGCTTGAAAGAAGGACAGAGATGGCACAGATGACCGGATTTGATGATGGTGAGGAGGAAAATGTGATCAACCTGATGGTGCGCCCCGGGATGAAAGAAGGCCTTTTCGGCAGTGCTTTTGCAGGCTATGGCAGCAAAGAGCGTTATGAGGGAAACGCCATGGTTAATTACATGAAAGACAAAGATCAGTATACTTTCCTCGGGGGTATCAACAATACGAACAATGCCGGTTTTTCAGATCTGGCTTCCTCCATGTTTGGAAGCATGGGAGGGCGCGGTGGCCGCGGAATGATGTTTGGCGGACAAGACGGTATTGCTACTTCGGCCAACCTGGGGGGGAACTTCAGCAAGCAGTTTACGCCAAAGTTAAAGTTTGGAGGAAATGTCCGTTACGGATATACAGACAACAATGTTCTCTCCAACGTTTTCACTCAGAACTTGTTGAGTGCAGGCAATACGCTCGAAGAGGAGAGCAATGTGGCAAACAATAAAAGTCAGAACTTTAACCTGGACTTCAGGCTTGAGTGGGATCCGGACTCGCTCACCAAAATCATTTTCCGTCCCCAGGTATCGTTTTATAACAATAACCGCAACGAAACGGGTGATTTCCTCACGGTAAGTGAACTGACTGGTGATACCATCAACCATGGTGAATCGGACTATTTTTCAGAGGGAAAGGGGAAGGATATGTCATTCAATCTCGATGCAAGTCGTCAGCTGGGTAAAGAGGGTAGGGTGCTGAGTGTGCAGCTGAGAGGCCAAACAGGCGACTCCGATAACGAGGGTACCAGTAAGTCGGGTACATTCTACAACGGAACACGTCCCAACGATATCATAGATCAGCGCTTTACCAATGTCAACAGTAGCCAGTCGTGGCGAGGATATGTTTCTTACGTGGAACCGATAGGAACGAATAATTTCCTCCAATTGGCATACCAATACAGACAAAATTTTTCGGAATCCGACAAAGACACCCGTTCAAGAGATGAATCCGGAAACTACACAGTACTCGATACGCTTTACAGCAAGCGTCTGGAGAACAATTTTGTGAATCAGGAGCTGGAGGTTAACTTCAGGTCGGTTCGGGAGAAATTTGATTACCTGTTTGGCTTCTCCATGCAGCCATCCTCTTCCCGAAGTAAAACATTTATCGGATCGGACATAAAGTATGACGGGAAGCAGGACGTGATCAACTACGCCCCTATGGCACAGCTCAATTATCGCTGGAGCCGCACCCACAACCTCAGAATTCGTTATTTCGGCAATACGGATCAGCCTTCGGTTTCACAGCTTTCACCGGTCGTGGACGTTTCAGACCCCCTGAACATCAGTTACGGTAATCCCAACCTGAAACCTTCGTTTCAGCATCGTCTCAACATACGCTATCAGATATCGAATCCGGAAAAGGCAAGTTCTTTTAACGCATTCATCAATGGGGGGTACCTTACCAACGACATTGTTCGGGCCACCATTACCAATGTAAATACCGGCCGAAAGATGTCAACCTATCAAAATGTGACGGGTAACTGGAATGCTAATGGACGCATCATGTTTAATGTGCCGCTTAAAAACATCAAATTCTCGGTATTCTCCATGTCGTTTGCCAGCTACAACCTTACGAATGGTTTTTCGAAGTCCATCGTAAATGATGCAGAAGCAAACGATTTTACCGATGAAGACATGAACACCAACAAACGATTATCACTGGCCGAAGTGCTCGGCTTGAACTATCGATCCGACCTGTTCGACTTTGGTATCCGGGGAAACCTAAATTTCAATAATGTCACCAACAGTCTCCAGGGGCAGAGTGACCAGCAGTATTTCAATTATGGCGGGAATGCTACCACAGCTATTTACCTGCCATGGGATCTCACGTTGGAGAGCGATATCAATTACTCCACCAACTCTGGTTATTCCGATGGATTTGAACAGAACGAATGGCTGTGGAATGCCTCACTGCAAAAGACACTGTTTAAACAGAAAAATGGAACTATCCGCTTCAAAATATACGATATTCTGCAGCAACGCAGCAACATCAACAGAAGTGTAACTTCCAATTATATACGTGATACAACCACCAATACGCTCACAAGCTATTTTATGGTGCATTTCGTGTATCGGTTCAATATCTTTAAAGGAGGAGCCACGCGGAGTGACATGATGCCTCAGAGAGGCTACGGACACGATCATGGCGGACATGGCCGATGATTCGAAAAAAATTCATTATATAAATAATGATTGATTTATGCAAATAATCGCTAAATTTGTTGAATATATCGAAATGTAACCGAATGGGGAAGATCTTTATACAAAAACGGCGAAGCAGGTGGAACAATATAGTTGTCCACCTGTTGTTATGGGGAGTGATATTCATTCTCCCATACTTTTTTATGGATTCAGAACGTGTCTTCACCTGGCGCCCTTTTTTACGATCAATCCCTGAAATGTTGGGATTCATGCTGGTTTTTTACTTGAACTATCTCTTTCTGATCGACAAGTTCCTACACAGGGGTAAAACCAGGGAGTTCGTCATTTTTAACATTCTGTTGATCATTACCGTTGCCTTTTTGATGCACTATGGTAAAGAACTACTTGAATACTTGCTGCCTCATCTCCGGCCGAGATGGCGTGGAAGGCGCAATCATTTTTTTCCTTTTCTTTTCATTGTCCGTAATTCCACTTCTCTTTTTTTGGTGATGGGATTGAGCGTGGCACTGAAAATGACGGTACGGTGGTTTGAGGTGGACAATGAACGCAAAGAATTGGCAAAAGCAAAATCGGAGGCCGAATTGCAGAATTTGAAGAACCAGATCAATCCGCACTTTCTGCTCAACACCCTCAATAATATTTATGCACTGATTGAGTTTAATCCCCCCAAGGCGCAGCAGGCAGTTATGGACTTAAGCAAGATGTTACGCCACCTGCTGTATGACAACAACCAGACATATGTGCCGCTGCGCCAGGAAGCCGAATTTATGAGGAACTACATCGAATTGATGCGCATCCGTCTGGCCGACAATGTGAAGTTAACCACCAATTTCTCCTATTCGAAAACGGGAAATACCCTTATTTCTCCGCTCATTTTTATATCTTTGATCGAAAATGCATTCAAGCATGGTATCAGCGGTGATAAACCCTCTTTTATCGATATTTCGCTGAAAGAGCAGCCCGATGGAAAGATTGAGTTTGTATCGCGAAACAGTTATTTCCCAAAATCGGAACAGGACAAAAGCGGTAGCGGAATAGGCCTCGGACTGGTAAGACGAAAGCTGGAACTTCTATATCCGGATAGCTACCTGTGGCATACAACGATTGAAGGTGATGTCTATTCCACCGTGCTTGTTATAGACACCAAAAAACAACAGGATGATACTGAATTGCTGGATCGTGGATGATGAGCCGCTGGCTTTGTCTCTCCTCGAATCGTACGTACAAAAAACCCCTTTTCTCCGGCTGACTGGCAAATACAGCAATGCGAGGTCTGCCATGATGCATATTGCAGAAGAAAAGGTGGATCTGCTCTTTCTGGATATACAGATGCCTGAAATGAGCGGCATGGATTTCGCCCGTGTCATCAGTCACCGTACACGGATCATCTTCACCACTGCTTTCAGCGAATATGCCCTGGAAGGGTATAAGGTGAGTGCCCTCGACTACCTGTTGAAACCTTTTTCTTTCGATGAGTTTCTCGCAGCTGCCAGAAAAGCCTTGGAGTGGTTTGAAATGACCGCGGCAAAGCCTGAAGCCGAGACGATCCACGAAAACGTGGGTATTTTCGTAAAATCGGAATACCGGCTTTTGCATGTGCTTTATGAGGATATACTCTATATCGAGGGCCTCAAAGATTATGTGAAGATATACACCGAAAGTGAGCCAAAACCTATTTTATCACTGATGAGTCTGAAGCAGCTCGAAGAAGAATTGCCACCCGACCGGTTTATGCGGGTTCACCGTTCCTACATCATTCACAAAAACAAGATCAGCAGCGTGAACAAGAACCGTATCGCCATCGGCAAAAAACAGATACCCGTAGGCGAAACTTACCGAAAACTATTTAAGACTGTCATAGAGGGAAAATAAAACCCCAAAAGTAAGGCAAATACTTTTGGGGATCTTAAAATTAATGTGGAGAGCTTTTGCTGTCTCCGAATGCTTCTTTCTTACGAGAGAAAGGCAGTAAGCATCCAAATATTTTTCTCCTGTGCCGAAATAAAATCGCTCATCAGGGCAACAGTACCTTCGTCGTTACCCTCAGAAGCTGTTTCAAGTACTTCACGCTCCAGGCTGATCAACACTTTCATCGAATCGAGAAGATTTTTCCCAATTTCTTTTGCATTGCTCACAACTCCCGTTTCCTTGATGGAAGAAGTTTTCAGATATTCGGTATAATTATGAGCAGGCACGCCTCCCAGCATCAGAATACGCTCCGCTACCTCATCCACCTTTTCGGCGGTATCGTCGTAGAATTCCTCAAGTTTGGCGTGTAAGCCATAAAACTCTACACCCTTCACGTTCCAGTGGAAACCACGCAGGTTGGTATAAAAAAGCTGCAAATTGGCCAATAATTTTTGCAAACCATCCACTGTTTTTTCAGTACTTTTCGGATCTAACTGTAAATAATCTACTGTTCTCATAATGCAATAATTTAATTGTTTTGTTTATAACTACTGCAAATTTATAGATATAATATATAGCATCAAAGTATTTGCTTCTCAATATAGGATAGATTATTTCTATCTGCTTACAGGGCACGCAGGAGCTTCATTTTTTTGCCTTTTTAATTCTTTCCTGCCACAGTTCGCCTTCTTTTTTCAGATCATACCCTTTTTCTTCCGACAAATAATTGTTTATCTTGCCTTTGTACTGTCTGAAAATGGCCTGCTTTTCTTCCGAAGAACCCATGTTCATGGCTTTGTTGCGTGCATCCAGCAATTGTTGTCTGATATACTCCTTCTCTTCTGATGTGAGTGTCGGTATCATCTCGGTAAATCCTCTGTAGTTATGGGCCATTGCCCCCAGTGTCATTCCCTCTTTAATGCCGTCAATCTGTTCTTCATTTAAATATTTGGATAGGTTTTTGATATATCTCTTTTGAAGCTTCAGCAGCTTCTTTTCAGCCTTTTTCTCTACCCCGTTTTTCTTTTTTTCAAATTTACCTGCGGGGAGACCGGACTTTTTCAGTCCCTCTATTTTGGTGTTTTTGGTGTCGTGTACTTTGTTGAGATCCCAGTACTGCCTGACCATTAAGTCCCTGACTTTTTCCCGCTGTTCCCCCACAGGAATCTCAACATACTGATCCAATATTTTTTCGGAACGTTTCTTTAGTACTTCCAGGTACTGTCTTGCTTCAGCGGTCTCTGCCTTTTGTGCGATTATAGGAAACAATCCATATGCCATGAAGCAAAATACAATGATACTTCTTTTCATCCTGTTTGTTATACGATACTATTTGATTGTTGTGTAAATACTTTTTTGGTTATTCTGATGGCGCTATTGCTGATGCAGGTACCCCTTTTCACGTAGCGTATCATAGTTAAACTGCAGATTGCTCCAGTCGACTTTTGTTTCCGGATTGATCCCGTTGATAAACTTTTCTATGTTTGTATAGCCATCTCCGTTGATATCGCCGTTGGCATCCGCCGGATCGTTGGGATTCAAACCGTGTTTCTCTTCCCACCAGTCGGGCATTCCGTCGCTATCGGAATCTGTGTATGGTGTTCCGTTATATTCGGGATAACCTCCCACCTGACTGATATCGGTGATGATCCCTTTTTTGTAGGAGTCGGCAGGCAGCCTTCTTTTTACGTATTTTGAATCTTTGGCATCCAGTCCCTCCTGATATTCAATCACGCCGGTTCTTGCTTGTTTCACAATACGTGTATCCACCTCGTCTCTTTTGGGGATGGTGGCACCGGCATGATCCAATACCCATTCAAAGGCTTCCGGGGCAGGCATGATCCTTACATCGGCCATGGGAAACGGGGTTCTGGCACGAACCTGATCAAAATATTTCACTGCCTCCTCATGCGGCATGCCCAATTGAATGCCTCCGGCCCAGTTATCGTCAGACACCTCTTTGTTGTCGTGTATCCTATTTCCATTTGCGTATATTCTGCCAAAAATCGTAGAATCAATACTTCCTTTTTCGGGTTTCGCAATGCGGTATCGGATAGGACTCTCTTCGGGGGTAATGGGTCCCGGTTTATAGTAATTGTTGATGATATTCCACATTGATCTGTAATCTCCCCCATCCATGGTTCTGTTCCACCAGTTAAAGATCACGTTGTTCACGAACGAGAAGTCACCCCACATTCCCACGGAAGGATTGCGTGCCACGTTATTGGCAAAAAGATTCCGGGCCATGGTGCTGTTGAGGCCCCCGAAGGTGCTTCCAAATGCATGATTATAGGTGTCAAGCGTCTCTGCGATGATGCTATTCTGAACGGTGATGTTTACTGTAGGCAGTTTTTCCGGGCTTCTGCCGGGATGTCGATCGGGTTCCGGACTCCACATGTTTCGATAGAGAGACAGAGACTCATCCAGTCCCCAGCTTGCGGAGGTGTGATCAATGATGATGTTTCCAATTGCCTCTCCGCTTACGGCATCATCGCGTCGTAGCACGTTCACCTCGCCTCTTCTGAATCGCATGTGTCTGATAATTACGTCGTGTGTGTCGATGTCTACCGATTCGCCTGCAATCACCACTCCATCTCCCGGTGCTGTTTGCCCGGCAATGGTGATGTAGGGGGCACGAATCGAAATCGGGGTTTTCAGACGTATGATCCCCGAAACATTGAATACCACGATTCGGGCGCCTCCTGCCTCGCATGCTTCCCGAAAGGTGCCGGGGCCGTTATCTTCCAGACTGGTTACGACAAATACTTTTCCTCCCCTGCCGCCGCATGTGAACATTCCTCCTCCTTCAGCACCGGGAAAAGCCGGTATGCTGGCCTGTGGTAATGCTTTCGGGGTACCTGCCCAGGGAATATAAGGTCGACCCTCACGTGCTTCTTTTTCCACGATAGGCAATGCCTTCGCCCATGCCTCCTCTGCGCGTCGCTTTACCTCATTCATAAAAGCGTCGCCTTGTTCCTGGTCTTCTACCGGTATCAGGGGATACTGTGCCAGCATGAAGGACGGCACAAATGTGGACAGGATAAGGAACAGGCTTATTCTTGTAAAAAGTTTCATCGTATGGATTGTTTATCTGTTTATTGCTTGTGAATATTGCCGTTGGCCTGCAACGTATCGTAATGAAAGAGAGGATTGGTCCAGTCGATCTTTGTTTGCGGATCAATGCCGTTGATAAACTTTTCTATGTTTGTATAGCCATCTCCGTTGATATCGCCGTTGGCATCCGCCGGATCGTTGGGATTCAAACCGTGTTTCTCTTCCCACCAGTCGGGCATCCCGTCGCTGTCCGAATCTTTATAAGGTGTACCCTTATATTCGGGATATCCACCAACCTGACTGATATCGGTAATTATTCCCAGTTTGTAGGAGTCGTCGGGTAATCTGCGATATTCAAATTTTGGGATATCCTTGAGGTTCACATTTTCTGCATATTCAATGACTCCCGTTTTTACCACCCTTGCGATTCTTTCGTCTACTGCATCGCGCCGGGGGAGTGTAGCTCCTGCATTTTCCAGCACAAAGTCATAGGCTTCACGGGCATCCATGATGGTCATTTTAGGCATAGCCATCGGCGATTTCCATCTGATTTCATTCGTGTAGTCACCCGCATTGGCAAGATCCTCTACCTGCACTCCTCCGTTCCAATTGTCGTTGGTTACGCTCTCGTTTCCTTCAACCACATTTCCATGTACGAAGGCCATGCCGTATACTTTCCGGGATAACTTGCTGCGTCCCGATTCCGGTTTCAGTAATCGGTGGCTTACCGGCCCCTCTTTGGGTGTTACGGGTCCCGGTTTGTAATAGTTATTAATGATGTTGTATTTTGCAGAGTAGTCACCTCCGTCTACCGACCGGTGCATCCAGTTGAAAATTACATTATTGACAAAGTTGAATACACCATTCCATCCGATCGAAGGATTGCGTCCGGTATTGTTGGCCCAGAGATTACGCATAAACGAACAGTTTTCTCCTCCCAAAGTGGAGCCGAATGAGTGGTTCCAGGTGTCGAGTGCTTCCGAGAAAATAGAATTCTGGATCGTGATATTCACCGTGCCCAGTTTCAGATCGCTTTTGCCGGTGCTGTCGTTCCACATATGCCGGTAAATGGACATATTCTCGTCCAAACCCCAACTGGTGGATAAATGATCCATCATGATATTTCCAACGGGATTTCCACCCACCGCATCATCACGGCGTCCGACCCATGTCTCACCTCTGCGGAAACGCATATGCCGTATCACCACATCGTGGGTGTTGATCCAGAATGACTCTCCAGCTACGCAGATGCCGTCACCGGGTGCTGTTTGTCCGGCTATGGTGATGTAGGGAGCACGAACAGCAAGGGGCGATTGCAACCGGATGATCCCCGATACATTAAAGACAACAATGCGGGCGCCACCTTGTTCACAGGCATCTCTGAATGAACCGGGTCCGCTGTCGTTCAGGTTTGTTACAGTGATTACTTTTCCGCCTCTACCGCCAAAACTATAGGCTCCGCCACCTTCGGCACCCGGAAATGCGGGAATAGAGGCCTGTGGCAGATCGGAGGGACGAGCAGCCCAGGGAATATAAGGTTTGCCGGCTTTTGCCTCCGCCTCAATAATTGGAAGTGCTTTTTCCCAGGCCATGTCGGACCGGCGACGCGTCTCTTCCATTAGCTTGTTGGCTTCTTCCTGTACTTCTTTGGGGATGCGTGGGTATTGAGCTGCCAGGTATGCAAGTGGCAACAACACGAGGATAAAAGTCGATAAAAAGGTTTTCTTATTCATCTGTGTATTCTATTTAATTTAAAAGTAGACATTTTTCATTGGATTCTGTAATCATAATAAAGGTGAAAGATTAAAAAATGGCTGTCAC
>NZ_DCEN01000045.1:54251-57002 GCF_002316955.1 Proteiniphilum sp. UBA1028 | reverse complement strand
TTAACGATAAAATGCAGCTTATTATTCCGCGGTACAATAAATGTAAGTACCATCCTGTTCCTCCGGTCCGGTGCCTGTTGGATTTGCATTGGCAATCATCCATCCTGCTGTCTGCTCAATCCAGTCGTTCCCCTTCCCAATGGTATACATGTCATAATGAATCGGGTAAACATAGTACCAACCACGCCATGCAAACAGGAAGTTTTGTTCTGTATTTTTTGTGCCACTATCCATGGCATATTTATGACCCATCCGGTTATCCTGTATGGGATCAATTGTTTCCATGCCAACACCTTCATAAAGAGCATCCAATTTCTCAAAAGCAGCGTTTCTTTGAGTTTCGCTCATCCCTCTTTTGATAGCGGGAACAGCAAGTAACAGTTCGTTTGTTTTCAACGGATGATCTATTACTGATTCGTTTGTGTTCCATTCATCAACGGGATGCACATTGTCAATGTCATATGCCCAAAGTTTGCTGGAGTGTTTTGTACCTGAAAACCTAGGAATACCAAGTTTCGTAAGAACGTTATCTTCCTTGGTGTAATTCGCTCTTCCATCTTTACCATCATAGATTTTCCATCCTTTTCCCCATGCAAGATCGGGAGTATAGGAACCCGTTGCATCATTAAAGTCGGCAAGTCTCGGGTCAAAACCGGCACCTCCTTCATAAAGCAGCCAGCGTCTCATATCCCACGAACGTTTTCCTTCGTAGGCTAATTCCACAGCACGCTCATTCAGTACGGACCGAATTGCAGAATACTTATCTGTCACATCATTCAGACCGTAATTATTGGCAGCGTCTATACCCACTCGGCTTCTGATTTTGCTTAGATAGCTCACAGCACTGCTCACCTCTCCTTTGGCTGCATAGCATTCGGCTACATTTAGCAATATTTCGGCATAACGGTATTCCAGAATATCAGTACCACTAACAGATTCACTGCCTACTGGGACATTGGGGTCAGACATTTTCCATACGATGGCCCTGCTTTTTTTCTGAGCTCCACCGTCACCCCTGCTACCGTCTGTGTAACGGAACATTTGGCTTGCAGAAGTGCTGTATTTATAGGTATAAAGCCAAATTTGAGTATTTGTTCCCGGCCACTCACATCCTGAAAAAGCAAAAGTACGGTAGAAGCGGGGATCTCTGTTTTTGTAAAATTTCTCATCGTCATATCCGTTTTCAGCCAGCGGGGCCTTTCCATTTTTCATGGGAAACTTCAACAGAACCTCATCAGGAGCAGGCATTCCGGCTCCTGTACCTGATATTACGGCACCGGGACGAATATATCCTTCCCATTTATTGAAAGCTCCATGAATCACGTTATCGCTCTTGGGTATTTTTATAATCGCTTCGGGGTTGTGCATTCCGTTGTATGCATAGAATGCTTTGTCCCAAGAATCGATATCGCTTACGCTTGTTCCATAGCCTGCTGCTGTTGCCGCTGCTTCCGCAACAAGGCTGGCATCGAGTGCTGCCTGCCACCTGGCGCTGGCCGGATTATCCCAGCTTGCGTTAAAGACCGGACTGGCAGCGTACACACGGGCCCTGCTGATCATGGCTAACGCGGCGACCGATGTGAAACGTCCGTCGTTGTCGGCATCCCAAACTGCAGGAAGCAATTTTGATGCTGCTTCGAAATCTACGCATATTTTATCAATGCATTCCTGTATCGGCATACGTAACGATCTGTCACCCGGTTGTGGTTGGTCTGTTTCGGTTGCATAGTACGGGACGCCTCCCCACAAGCGAATTGCATCGAAATAAAGCCATGCACGGGCAAAGATAGCCTGTCCTTTTAGTTGATCCCAAAAGATGTCATTTTCATATAAGTCCCGGGAACGATCTATTTCGGTAATGTAACTATTAATTAGATAAACTGTCGGGAAAAGGGTATATCTGTTAAAATTATTGTAGTTACTTGAGGAACTTCTTGGATCGTTCCAGTAGGGTGGGTTGGCAATATGATTCCCTGCTTTGGTATTCTTTCCGTTAGATCCGTTGTAACGGCCGTCTCTGAAACCGCCGTCAGATAACTCTTCCGTGTAGATATGCTGCTTTCCGCCCGTGTTTTGATCTTGTCTCATCAATGGATCGGATCCCGCGAAAGGAGAGTTATAACGTTCCAATATTTGTTTGTAGATGGTGGCAAATACAGCCTTGGCCTGTTCAGGGTCGCTAAACACATCAATCGTCGTGAGGTTGTTATAATCTCTTTTTTCCTCCAGAAATTGGTCGCTGCACGATAACAAATAGATAAGTGCGAAAGCTCCAATAAATATTTTAAATAATATTCTTTTCATGTTTTTATTTTTTCAATTGTAATCAGATTTATCAGAATGTCAGGTTTACACCCAATGTCCATGTCCTCAATGTGGGATAATCAGTTCTCCCGCCGTCATACATATTTCTGTATTTATCCGGATATGGATTATAAAAATCCCATAGATTGTTACCAGTCAGATTAAGTTGTAATCTCTCAATTTTTGCTTTCTGAAGCAATTCTTTGGGTAGATCATAACCAAAGACCATATTGCGTACATACATTCTGAAAGAGGGAACCATCCAGAAATCAGAACGCTCACCAAAAGCACTTGCAACGGCCATACTTGGGTATTTACCGTTGGGGTTTTCTTCCGGGTCAAACATATCGTTTACATATGAAAACTGAGACCAGATTAAAGTGTTATTATTGATAGCTTGACGGATGTCGTTGTCTAATGCATAATATCCACCCCATGCAGTAGAGA
>NZ_DCEN01000045.1:25865-54046 GCF_002316955.1 Proteiniphilum sp. UBA1028 | reverse complement strand
CTGTTGCTAGCCAGTTTGGCATAATCCTCACCATGATCACGAGAAATTACCCCGTTCGGGCCTGCAATTGTTTGGTTTTCCGTGTCAATATCTCCTGCTATATCTTCATAAGCAAGCATTCCCGGATACATTTTTTCTTTAGAGGTAACACCCAGATAGCTGGGAGTTGTTCCTGCTGCTGTTGCCAGGTCGGTAAGATACTGCCAGTATTTGTCGATATCCTCCTGTGTACGAAGCATACCATCTCCCTGACTCGTTTGTTTCCAAGTTTTGAATCCCCATTGATAATCGGGTCCGCGATAACCGGTCCAGCTGCTTTTTTCATTCACCTCTGCCGGATAATCGAACGTGGCTTGTTGTCCAAGCACAGTCTTGTTCCAACTAATGCTATAATCTACTCCAACTGAATATCTGATTGGCCCCCACGAAGGTAGAAGTGACTGATGAATCTTGTCGTTCCATCTCAGTGAAAACTCCCAACCCCATGCATCTTTTTCTCCATAGTTGATAGGAGGAAGCTTAGCCCCGATATAGATTGGTTCTTCATCGTCGGCTATAAGCATAATCAGATCCTTTGTTTTGTCGTAATAGTAATCTGTAGTGATGGCCAAACGACTGGATAATATATTAAGATCCAATCCTATGTTGTGTTTGATGGAGCTATCCCATTTTATGTTTCTGTTTGCAGTACCACTAATATTTGCGCCCGAGGTTGGTTGTCCGCCTATACTGCCAAAACCAAGCCCTCCGGTAGGACTTATCTGGTATAGCTGAAGCCAGCTCCACGCGGTCACGTTGTCTTTACCTGTTTTTCCCAAACTATATCTCAGTTTTAAGAAATCGAAAAGGGCACTCATTTTACTATTCTTAAAGAAGTTTTCCTCCGAAATAACCCATCCTGCAGATGCGGTAGGGAAAGTTCCCCAGTAGTTTTCAGGAGCAAACTTTGTGGAAGCATCGGCTCGGACAACAAACTGAAGAAGATAGCGGTTGTCGTATTTATAATTCGCCCTCCCTACATAGGACAAAGATCCGCTTTCGTATCTTCTAAAGTATGTGTCATTAGCATTCGTACTCAATGTACCTGCAGTAGCACTTACACCATTATAAGATCTTCCAGGTCCTCTATACAGTTGCTGTTCATCATGACCTTCTGCTTCACCGCGCTCAACAACGCCGGTAGCAGACACATCATGCTTCCCAAAAGTACGGTTATACATCAGCATGAAATTTATTTGTTCAGATTTAACTGTGCTTTTAGCAAAGGATACTGAGGGTTTTTTACTGATATCCGATCCTTCGGGATCACCATAGTTGATGAAATTCCAGATTGTGTGATCACCAATCAAATGCATTCCTTCTTTGTCGGTGTTGCCGGCTCGCGCAAGCATGTAGTAATCTCCTACGTTATTATTGAACGTATTGGTATGACTTACCGCATAGGTTCCTCTCACCGATAATCCTTTGATAAAGGGAAGTTCATAAGTAAGTGAAAAGTTTGCATTGAACCCGTTTTGTTCATGGAAACTTCTGGATTTAGATGCTTCATTGGCAAAAAAGTTCCAGACTGCAAATCCACTTCCCACATTGGCATCAGTGGATGTGTTTACGTAGCGAGGACCGACCCATGGGGAAGTGTAGTAGTTTTTCATCTGGTTGGTCACCGGATCCAGGAGCTCAACCTCTATCGGGATATAACCCGGCATATGGCGCAGCATTGGATAATCCTGAGAAGGACTCTGGCTACCCCAGGGTCCGGACGATATCTTTGCCTGAGGGTTGTTTCCTGTGCGCTTTGTGTTAAATCCGGAAACAGAAGCAGATAATTTCATTCCTGACATCACTTTCATGTCTCCGCCGGTGCGGAAGGTCCATTTGTCGTAGTCCTGCACACTTCCAAGATTTGTCTCTTGGTTTTGATAGTTCATGCCGGCAAAGTAGGTTACTTTATCGGTACCTCCGTCCACAGTTAATGAATGACGTTGAGACAACGAGGAGTTCCAAGCCTCATCAAGCCAGTTGTGATTCAGATTTTTCATGGCATTGAGTTCACTGTCAGAATACAGATAAGGTGCATTATTTGTATTCCCATTTATCATATCAATCTGCCTGAACATTCTGTTTGTAAAAACACCTGTCTCATAGGCATTCATTGTTTTGATATGGCTTACCGCATCCGAAAAATCAAGTTTTGCTGAATAGGAGATTTTGGGTGTTCCAACCGAACCTCTTTTTGTTGTCACCAGGATAACTCCAGCAGATGCCCTGGAGCCATAAATAGCAGCCGAGGCATCTTTCAGAACCGTCATGCTCTCAATATCAGAGTGATTCAGCATATTAAAAGCAGTCATACTCGGCTCACCATTTTCGTCTACCTGCACCACATCGTCAATGACGATTAGCGGCTGATTGAAGGAGGAACTTCCGTCGAAGCTCATGGGCTGTCGTACCCGGAAAGAACCGGTTGCTCCAGGACGTCCACTGCTTTGTGATACCGATAATCCAACCACCTGACCAGCCAAGGCATCGATAATTGAGGTTCCCGGAAGTTCCGCTATCTCATCCATATTTACATTGGTGGCGGCGCCGGTCAAATCTTTTACCCGCTGTGTACCATAACCTACAACCACAACTTCGTCAAGTGTCTCTGATGATAATACCATCTGTATTGTGATATTGGCTGAGGTAACTTTCACTGTTTGTGTTTCATAGCCAACATACGACACCCTTAATTCATCACCGCTTCTTGCAGATAGTCTAAAATTACCATCCAGATCGGTTATTGTACCGCCATTGGTTCTTACAACGAGTATTGAGGCGCCGATAATGCCTTCTCCGTTCTCATCGATCACTTTACCCTGTACTGTAATGTCTTGCTCCACATTTTTCAAGGCTTCCGATTTTTCTGTTGCATGCGCCTGAAAGGTCAACGGCATGTAAAAGAAAATCAAACTAAATGCACACAAGGTTTTTAGTACATTTAATCTACGATTTGTTTTCATTTTCTTTTGTTTGTAATTCATAGATAAAAAAATTAGAAATCATTTGATTCATTTTGAAATATAGTCTTCAAGTATTTGATATTCGTACCAAAATTCTTTTTCACGTTAGTCGGTTCATTTTTATCTCTCGATCTCTCGACAATCAGCCAACCACTCCACTCCATGTCATCCAATACATTTTTTATTTTATGCAAGTCCAGCCTCTTGTTGTAAGGCAACGTCACATCATCGGTATCAGTACAATGAATCTGACAAATTCTCTCTTTCCC
Organism: Proteiniphilum sp. UBA1028; assembly: GCF_002316955.1. NCBI lineage: Bacteria > Pseudomonadati > Bacteroidota > Bacteroidia > Bacteroidales > Dysgonomonadaceae > Proteiniphilum > Proteiniphilum sp. UBA1028. Next base: position 50,775 of record NZ_DCEN01000045.1, on the reverse strand, counting down.
CAACAGTTTCAGTTCTGCGTAAATATCCCTGCCGGCTTCCAACGGGTTTTGAAAATTATAATAGATCTTGATGGCAGGCGAATTGATCTCGTTTAACAGCGTAATTTCCGAGGCAGCGTCCAGCGATGTTTCAATCCCAATTATCACGCCGGCTACCTCAGCCATATCTCCGGCCACTTTTAATCTTCTGATCAATTCCTGGCGGATCTCAGGCCTTTTTTGCAAATCACCCTGCACACCCAGGGGCAAAAATGCAGTTTTTACACCCATATTTTGCATTGTCGCCAGACAGTCAGCAATAAGATCCCGATAATTTTCCCTTTCTGCGAATGATTGTGCATAAAAAGCCGACATGGCAATCGAGGCAATTTTCACGCCATAGTTGTTGGATTCGTCCCCGAACATCTGTACAAAATGGGAGTCTCTTAGCTTGTTGTCAAAAAGTTCTCTGTTCCCAAGTCCCCCCATGTCTACTTCTACACCGTCAGCTCCCAGTTCACTTGTTAATTTGAAAGAGCCTATCTTCTGACGTTTTAAGATCATCCAGTCGCATACACCAATTTTATACTTTGGCCCAGACACCGGTTCTTCTGGTTTCCCCTTCGTTTCTTTACTGTTTGCAGAAAGAGGAACCCACAATAAGATGATAAATATTATGAATCGATAATACACTTCATCATTTCTTGAAACCGATATAAGTTTATCTGACATTTTTATTTATAAAAATTTAATCTTTAATTATTTTTGGTTTTATATCGTATGACGCTAAAGTTTGTTTTTTGTAATCATTTTGAATATGAAACAGTCCGAAATGTCAAAAAACACAGTTTTTATATCACTTAGATAAGTTTGAGAGGTTGACTTTATTTTACATTTGTTTAAACAATACCGTAGTCAATAGATATAATTGTTAAGTTAAACCTTGCGTTTGAAGAAATGAAAGCATATTTGTTAATATTGTTGAACGACCGTTTTTAAATTAATTAAGCATGAAAAGGGAAATTACACATTATGTTTTAAAATGCTGTCTTATGTTTGGGTTGCTGATGAATACCCTGGGATTGTTATCTCAAAACATAACGATACGCGGTACCGTAAGAGATCCAAATAATGAGCCTGTTATAGGTGCTACCATTATCTTGCGTGAAAATGTTAGCAAGGGAACGGTAAGTGATTATGACGGAAATTTTACCCTAAGCGATGTTCCGTCAAATGCAACCTTGCAGATCAGCTACGTTGGAATGTCAACTCAATCAATCCAGGTTCATGGCAGAACAGTTATTGATATTATATTGGAATCTGATGCACGGTCTCTGGACGAGATTGTGGTGGTTGGCTATGGCGTTGTGAGAAAATCTGATTTAACCGGTGCAGTAGGGAGTGTAAGATCAGAAGATATTACAGCCAAGGGATCCACCTCAGTCATGGAAGCCTTACAGGGCTCCATCCCCGGGGTAAATATTACTCAATCTTCAAGCAGAGCAGGAGATGAAATGAGTATTCAAATCAGAGGAAAGAGTTCGTTGCAGGGAGGCTCTCCTCTTTATGTGATTGATGGAGTTGTTTTTGATAACATGGATTTCCTGAATCCGATGGATATCGAGAAAATCGATGTTTTGAAGGATGCATCTTCGACCGCCATTTACGGCTCCAGGGCTACCAACGGTGTTTTGATGATAACAACAAAGAAGGGGGAAACCCAGGAGGGAAAAGCAACGGTAAGCTATGATGGTTACTATGGTTTTAAGAACATTGCAAACATGCCGGATTTCATGGATGGTGATCAGTTTATGAAGTATCGTTTTTCACGTTACCTCTCATCAAAAATGAATCCTGCTACAGGTGGCACAACGTGGACTATGAGTGAGGCCAATTTAGCAAACGTGTGGGGCGCAAATAGTGCCGTGATAAAGAGGTTATACCTTGAGAAAGATTATACAGACTGGCCGGATCTTATTACCCGTGAGGGACATCAGCAAAATCATTTTGTTAACGTTTCCGGAAATGCGAAAAATATTTCGTATAGATTCGGAATGGGATATCAGGATGAAAAAGGAGTGTTATATGATAATTACGAGCGCTGGAATATAAAAGGCGCTGTAGAACATAAGATTAATGAACGAATTCTGGCCGGTTTTTCAACCAATATGGCAACATCATTGCATAGTAATGGTTCCAGAAATTCAGTTAACAACGGATTTGCAATGACACCCCTCATGAAGGCCTTCTATTGGGAAGGAGAAAAAAATGGACAGCCTATTTTGCAGCCGGGTAAGGATCCTGTCTTATATCCGAACGGAGGAGGTCCTACCTCAACTTTTAATCCGATTGTGGACAGAGAAAATTCAAAAGATGATACAAGGAGTAATGATGTGACAGCCAACCTTTACTTCCAGTACAGTCCGGTAAAAGAGGTGATTTTAAAAACCTCGTTTGCTCCAGCATATAAAAAAATGAACAGGGGGGTGTTTTACGGTGCCGAGTCGGAAAGCAGAAGAAACCAGGCAACCAATTACGCAGAGAATATTCAAGATGAGTTCTTTTCTTACACATGGGATACGCAGGCTAATTATCTTAACAACTGGGGTGATCATAGCATAAACCTGCTTGGTCTGTTTAGTGTGTACGACATGAAAATGGAAGGGAACAACATCATAGTAACGAACATGCCTTTCGATGTGGATTGGTATAACTTAAGCTCCGGTTTAGTACAGTCCCAGGGAAGTTATTACACCCATTATTCGATGTTATCCTATGTGACACGCCTGAATTATGATTACATGGGCAAGTATCTGGCCACACTTTCAAGTCGTTGGGACGGTAGTTCCAAATTTCAAAAGGGTTCCAGATGGGGCATGTTTCCTTCCGCTGCTTTTGCGTGGAGAGTTTCAGAGGAGAAGTTTATGTCTCAAACATCCGGATGGTTGAGCAATTTAAAACTGAGATTAAGCTATGGATTGACAGGTAATAATGCATCGGTAGGTGCATACGAAACTCAGGCTATGGCGGGAGTAAAATACAATTACAACTTCGGAGGTAATCCGGTCATTGGATATGGATCTGCTTTGAGTAATGCCGATTTGACCTGGGAAAAAACCTACGAATTTAATGTGGGAATTGATTACGGATTATTGGGAAATCGCTTAAGTGGAAGTATTGATCTGTATAACAGGATTTCTAAGGATTTGTTGATGGAACTGGAAACTCCCCTGGAAGTAGGATCATCAACAGGCTCCATTTGGGATAACGTGGGAAAGGTGAAAAATTCGGGAGTTGAATTGCAACTGAAGACTGTGAATGTGAATACTCGCGACTGGAACTGGACTACTTCCTTTACATTTGCATATAACCGAAATGAGATACTGGAATTAAATGGAGGCAAGGAAGATTTAGTCGGAAACTGGTGGTTTATAGGTCACCCTATCGACGTGGTATACGGTTATGAGCTTGGAGGGATAACAACAAGAGAGGAAGCGGCTGCTTATGCGGCTGATTCATCGAAGAAAACGAAATTTTACGAGGGAGAAATGAAAATAATTGACAGGGATGGAAACGGTACAATTAATGCCGATGATAAAACGGTGATCGGTCATGATGCTCCAAACTGGACAGGTGCTGTTTTTTCGAATCTTACCTACAAAGGTTGGGACCTGGGTGCATCCCTCTATGCAAGTCAGGGTAGCAGGGTAGCCAGCCCGTTTATGGTGTCATATGCAAGCTATAGCAGCCGCGGCACACAACATTTAAACATTGATTATTACATACCCGAGGGAGCTCCCGTGTTAGGGGCAGATGGTAATATCGCACAGCAGAGTGAAACTTTTTATGGAAAATATCCATTTCCCACAGGAGGAAGTAACAATGCAGGCCAGGGTTCTTTTTATACCAACGACACCAATAACTCTATGTTTTTTGTCAACAATTCCTTCGTCAAAATAAAGAACATCACGTTGGGTTATACGATGCCCCGGAAATGGATAGCATCCACCGGTTTATCCAAATTGAGATTATACCTGAATGTAGTGAATCCGTTTGTGTTCACCAGTTATAAAGGGTTTGATCCGGAATGGGCGGATGCCAACATCAACGACGGAACCGGCGGGCCGAGTTCCAGAACATTTCAGATTGGTGTGAACTTACATTTTTAATCTAATAATTATCGAAAATGAAAAAAATATATCTGATCCCTATTTTGTTAATAGCGATGTTTATCCGGTGTTCCGACTTTCTGGATCAGGATAACAGATCAAACGTTCCGTCGGATGATTTTTACAAAACTTCGGCTGGATTTGAAAGTTTGACCAACAGTGCCTATTCGTCACTGCGTAGCATATATAATATGCAACCTCTGATTTTCTGTGCCGGTACCGATATTTATGGGGATGGCAAAACGCAGGGAGTGGTAATGAATTATTATAAATCGCTACTCCCATCAGAAAGTAACGTGCTTAATTTTTATACCCGCTGTTACCAGGGAATTCAATTGGCCAATAGTGTCATCTACTATGGTGACATGACGGAAGAGAGTGCAGTGCGTGCTCAGTACGTAGACGAGGCCCGTTTTATTCGTGCTTTTTATTACTTTCAGCTGGTTCAGCAATTTGGAGCAATTCCATTGACCAAAGAGATGTATACTGGGGCTGTGATGAATTTTGAGCGCACAAGTCTCAAAGAGGTATATGAGTTTATTATATCAGAATTTACTTCATTGGCAGGCAATGAATCACGTTTGAAAGGACGGGATGATTCGGGTGTTGGCAGAGCCAATAAACGGGCAGCAGCCTTTTTCGCTTCGAAAGCTTTTCTTACCCGTGCTTACCTGAATGGACAAGGTTATGAGTCACTGGAAGAGAATATTGCACAGGCTACTGATTTTCAGAGTGCCATCACCTACGCTCTTCAGGCTATAGATGGAAAGAGTCCTTCTCTTTCAATTGATGATGTATTTAGTGTCGATAACGAGGAGAATGAAGAGCTATTCTGGTCCGTTCAATTCAGTGCGGCATCAATGGAAAATCCTTCTTCAGACGGTAGTTACCAGCAGTCTCAGTTCGGTGCATATCTTGGAGGTTCGGAGTACCAGCTTAATAAGTCGATAGACGGGAATTTGTCTCCGGCATTGAACCTCTTTCAGAAATATTCAAAAGGAGATGGACGTCTGGAGCAGACATTTATGCTGGAGTTACACGGAACCTATGCTCCCACATTTCAACAGAGCAAAAATGGTTATTTTAATTATTATACAGCTCCAACCACAACGCCTATTTGGGTCTATTATGCACCACACTGGGCGACAGACGCAGATATCGCAGCCTGGAAGGCGGACGATCCTCATGGAATTAAAACCAATGCCATAATATCAAAAACGCTGGCTTCGGGTGGGGAAGCTCCCAATACCGGAGATGGCTCCACTGCAACATGGGAGGCAAGACGTCATATGGATTTCGGAGTCCCGTGTATAAAGAAGTTTGATGATTATACAAGTGTCTCGAATCGCAGTTCGACCTGCAGTACGCATGATGTGGTTGTAGCCCGCTTGGGAGAGGCTTACCTGATTGCTGCAGAGGCGTATATAGGTGCCGGAAAGCCAAACGAAGCTTCACAGATGATCAACAAGTTACGCAGTAGGCCGGGAACAATCAAAGATGGCTTTTTGACAGAAATGGCTGTTTCGGCATCTGACATGGATATTGATTTCATATTGGATGAGAGAGCGCGTGAGATGGCAGGTGAGTATGTCAGATGGACCGACTTGAAGAGAACCCACAAGCTGGTTGAATATGTCACAAGATACAACGAAGACGGGGTGTCCGAATCCGATATGAAGGGAGCCGATGGAAATTATAAATTTCTTCGCCCCATTCCTCAGGATGCCATTGATAAGAATCAGACAAAAGTGGCTCAAAATCCGGGATATTGATCATCATTTGTATACTTAGCGTAAGCATATATCTAATCTTTTTTGGAAACAATCAAGGGACTCGGTTACACCTGAATATTTTGGTTGTAACTGAGTCTCTTTTTTCGCACGCAAACTGCGTATGGTTATGCAATGCTCTTTGAGTACAAAACAGTACACATCCCGTCTTTAAGAAGCAATTGTGCTTGTTTTATTTGTAACGTGATGAAAAATAATCTCTTGTTATTTACCTCTGTTTTGTTCTTTTTCCTTATTTCATGCAATTCGAAGGAAAGGGAGTATTACCTGTTTACCTCATTTCATGAACCGGCTAACGAGGGCCTTCGGTATCTATACAGTGAAGATGGATATCATTGGGACAGTATTCCGGGAATATTCCTGAAACCGGATATCGGCAAACAACAGCTGATGCGAGATCCCTCCATTGTGAAAGGCCCCGGTGATGTGTATCATTTAGTCTGGACCACGAGCTGGAAGGGCGATCTGGGTTTCGGCCATGCACAATCGAAAGATCTGATTCACTGGTCGGAGCAAAAGATGATTCCGGCCATGACGGACACCACAACGGTGAATGTATGGGCACCGGAGATTTTTTATGACGATGTAAATGATCAGTATATTGTTGTGTGGGCATCCTGTGTGCCGGGAAAATTTGAAAACGGCGTGGAGGATGAATATAACAATCACCGTCTCTATTACCTGACAACAAAAGATTTCGAGACTTTTTCACCCACAAAGTTATTTCTTGATCCCGGCTTCAGTGTGATTGATGCAACCATCGTCAAAAGATCTGCAGACGATTATGTGCTCGTGCTGAAGGATAATACAAGGCCGAACCGGAATTTGAAGGTTGCCTTTGCCAAATCACCCGTCGGACCGTATAGCGACGTGTCTGATCCTTTCACCGGTGAGTTTATTGAAGGACCCACCGTAACCAAAGTGGGAGAAGACTACCTGATCTATTTTGATATGTATCGTGAGAAAATTTATGGAGCCATGAGGACATCCGATTTCATTGATTTTTTGGATGTTAACGGTGAGATAACGGTCCCCGCCGGACACAAGCACGGTACGATAACGAAAGTACCCGCATCGGTGCTGGAAGGATTGAAAAAGCATTCCATACACCATAATGAAAAAAACTTATAACGCTATGAATATAAATATCCCCCTTTTTTATTTATTGGTGTTGTTGATATGTGCTCCTGTCCAAGCCTACGCGCAGGATCGGCCATATTACACCGGGAGTGAGCTTTCCAATCCTGCCTCTCACGACGGACAGCTATCGCCGGTTGTGGGAGTACACAATGTGCAGGTTATGCGTGCCAACAGAGAACATCCGGATGCTTCAAACGGGTTCGGATGGACCTATAATCATCAGCCGATGCTGGCATACTGGAACGGGAAGTATTATCTGGAGTACTTGTCCGACGAAGTGGGAGAGCATATACCTCCCTCGCAGACATTTCTTATGACTTCGGAAGATGGATACAGCTGGAAAGGCCCCGTAGTGTTATTTCCACCCTACGATGTTCCCGACGGATTTACCAAGCCTGAGAACAAAAATGTGGCAAAGGGACTGCAGGCAATCATGCATCAGAGGGTGGGTTTTTATGTCTCTACATCGGATCGCCTCATTGCAATGGGGTATTACGGCATTGCATTGGACGACAAAGATGATCCCAACGACGGAAACGGAATTGGAAGAGTGGTGCGCGAGATCAGGAAGGATGGCTCTCTGGGTCCAATTTATTTTATTCGCTACAATCATCAGTTCAATGAGGAAAACACCCACTATCCCTATTTTGAAAAAAGCAGAGACAGGGAATTTGTGAAAGCTTGCAGGGAAATTTTGAATAACCCGCTTTATATGATGCAATGGGTGGAGGAGTCGGACAGAAATGACCCGTTGATTCCACTGAAGAAGCAATACAAGGCATTTTCTTACTATCACCTTCCCGACAGCAAAGTGGTGGGCTTGTGGAAACATGCATTGACCTCTGTCAGCAACGATGGTGGAAAAACATGGCTGGAACCGGTGGAGAGGGCAAAAGGATTTATCAACAGCAATGCGAAAATTTGGGGACAGCGGTTGAGCGACGGTACCTATGCAACGGTCTATAATCCTGCAGAGTTCAGATGGCCTTTGGCCATTTCGCTTAGTAGCGACGGACTTGAGTACAAAACATTAAATCTTGTTCACGGGGAGATTACTCCCATGCGATACGGAGGAAACTACAAATCATACGGTCCCCAGTATGTTCGTGGCATACAGGAAGGCAACGGTACGCCTCCCGATGGCGATTTGTGGGTTACCTACAGCGTGAACAAGGAGGATATGTGGGTTTCCCGCATCCCTGTACCGGTGAGACTGGAAGCTACAGCCCATGCAAATGATCAATTGAACGGCAAAGAGAGCGTGGCAGAGTTAAGCAATTGGAACATTTATTCTCCAATATGGGCTCCGGTGTCACTCGGAAAGAAAAATGGACATACATGGCTGGTGCTAAAGGATAAGGATCCTTTCGATTATGCCAAAATAGAACGAAAGATACCGAAAACGGCGGAGCTGGGTGTCACCTTCAAATTTATGACGGAACAGATTTCGAATGGCACTCTGCAGATTGAGTTCCTGGATGAGAACGGAATTGCCTGTTCCCGACTGGAGTTCACCCCGGAAGGATTTTTTCGTGCCAAAGGTGGTGCACGCTTCTCCAACATGATGCATTTCGAACCAAATAGAGAGTATGAGATAAGGGCGGAATTATCGGCTTCCAACAACGAAATACAAATCTATGTAGATGATAAAAGAGTGGGAGTAAGGAGGTTCTTCGCTCCCGTTCATTCTATCGAAAGAATTGTTTTCAGAACAGGCGAGATCCGTCAGCACCCATCGCCGGAAACGCCGGCCGATAATTTTGAGGATCTGCCGAATGCGGGTGCACAGGATCCTCTGGTAACCTATTATATCAGAGGATTTCAGACAGTAGATTTGGATAAAAAACAAGGGGGGGCGATACTCCGCTACGACAGCTTCAGCCATTATGCCGATTACTTCAACCGGATGGAAGATGAAAACATCGCTCAGGCAATCTCCAACAATGCATCGGGCGAATGGATGAAAAGAAACATTCCTCTGTTTGAATGCCCCCAGAAGAACTTTGAAGAGATTTACTACTTCCGCTGGTGGTCTTTGCGGAAACACATCAAAGAGACACCCATAGGATATGTCATGACTGAGTTTCTGGTGAACAGGTCTTATGCCGACAAGTACAACATGATTGCCTGTGCATTTGGTCATCATATATATGAATCGCGATGGCTTCGTGACCCTCAATATCTCGATCAGTATATCCATGCGTGGTACAGGGGAAATGAGGGGAAACCGATGGGAAAGTTCGGTAACTTCAGCTCATGGGCTGCAGATGCTATTTACAACCGCTATCTTGTCGACAAAGATACGACTTACCTTGTCGACTTGCTGCCCGATCTGCATGCCGAATACCAGCGTTGGGAGGAGAGTCACCGGTTGCCCAATAAACTTTTCTGGCAGGGAGATGTGCAGGATGGAATGGAAGAATCGATCAGTGGCGGGAGAAGAAAAAAATATGCACGTCCAACCATCAACAGTTACATGTATGGAAATGCCGATGCACTGGCGAAAATATTTTCGTTGACAGAGAATGAGCAAATGGCGAAAACATATCAGTTGAAAAGGGATACAATAAAAGAACTGGTAACCGGGAATCTCTGGAACGACCAACATGCCTTTTTTGAAACACACAGAGGCGATTCACTGGCAAACGTGAGAGAAGCTATCGGATATATTCCCTGGTACTTTAACCTGCCGGACAACGGTAAATACGATGTTGCATGGAAACAGGTCTCGGACGAAAGCGGATTTTTGGCACCTTACGGGCTGACTACGGCAGAGCGCCGTCATCCCTTATTCCGTATGGCCGGATGTTGCAAATGCGAATGGGACGGCGCAATATGGCCTTTTGCAACGAGTCAGACCATGACCGCCATGGCCAACTTCATGAACAACTATACTCAAAACACAGTAAGTGACAGCACCTATTTTCGGTTGATGGAACGCTATGTGGAGTCGCAGTATCACAGAGGACGCCCCTACATTGGTGAATATCAGGATGAGATAACCGGTTACTGGCTGAAAGGCGACCAGGAAAGAAGCCGGTATTACAATCATTCAACCTTTAACGATCTAATCATCACGGGACTGATTGGCCTTCGCCCGCAGGAGGACAATACCCTTGTCGTGAATCCGCTATTGCCGGAGGATACCTGGAATTGGTTTTGTCTCGATAATGTGCCATATCACGGCAGGATGATCACCATCCTGTGGGATAAATATGGTGATCGTTACCATCAGGGAAAAGGGTTCATTATCTTTGTGGATGGAGTGGTTGTGGGGAAATCTACTCATCTGGAAAAAATGGTTTGTGAAGATGTTTTATAGAATATCATGAAAGGAAAATTTTCGCTGGTATCACTCAGCATGCTCTTTCTCTGTTTCGTGCAGATCAGGGCTTTTGAACCGGTTCATCTTACCTGTGATCAGATGGAATCTCCCCTCATGGTGACCTCCGCATATCCCGAGTTCGGATGGCAGATCATCTCCGAGGACAACGGCACACGTCAGACCGCATACGAGATGGAAATATACGATGTTTCCGAAGGACCGGAGATCCTGTTTTGGGCTACTGGAAAAATTGGTTCCGCACAGAGTCATTATATACGTTACAGTGGCGAGAGACTTCCGCAACCGCTGAAAAAATATCGCTGGAGAGTGAGGGTGTGGAATGAAAAGGATCTTCCCTCGGCATGGAGCGAAAGCAGCTACTTCCGGATGGCCCCCTCGGCGGTGTTTCTCAATGCAGCGTGGATCGGCTCAATCTCGCGAGAGGATGCGAAACTTCCCAGGGGTAGAAAATTTCACTCTACCGTGTTGAAAAGACCCGAGAACAAGATGATGTGGGAGCAGGTGAATCCGCTCTCCCACAAGAGTATCTATCTGCGCCATACCTTTACATCGGAGAAGGCTATTCAAGAGGCTGTGGCCTATGTGAGCGGACTTGGTCAGTATGAGCTTTCGTTGAACGGGGAAAAGGTAGGGGAGAGTGAATTTGCTCCTTTGTTAAGTGATTACGACAAAACGGTCTATTATAATGCCTATGATGTAACAGCACACCTGACAACCGGCGCAAATGCAATTGGCGTCCTGTTGGGAAACGGATTTTACAACGTACAGGGGGGAAGGTACCGCAAATTGCTTGTCAGCTTCGGACCTCCTACGCTGTTTTTTAAAATGAGAATTACCTACGCCGACGGTACTGTCCAGGAGGTGCAGTCCGGCGAAAGCTGGAAGTTTAGCTATAGTCCCGTCACCTTCAATTGCATATACGGGGGAGAGGATTACGATGCCACGCTGGAACAGCCGGGCTGGAACAGAGTTGGTTTCGACGACAGCGAATGGCAGCCGGTTGTAATTCAGGAGGCACCCCGGGGGAAGCTGAGAGCACAGCAGGCAGCCCCGGTGAAAATCATGGAACGCTATGCTCCAAAAGAGATCAATAGACTGTCCGATAGTCGCTTTATTCTGGATATGGGACAGAACCTTGCCGGCTTCCCGGAGATCGTGGTCGACGGACAAAAGGGAGATACCATCCGGCTGACCGTGGGAGAATCTTTGAACGAAGACGGAACTGTCAGCCAAAAACAGACCGGAAGCAAGCATTATTATCAATACATCCTGAAGGGAGAGGGAGATGAGTATTGGCATCCTCGATTCTCCTATTACGGATTCCGCTATATTCAGGCAGATTTGTTTGCCAGCGACAATCGCAGCAATGTCATCTTGCCGGAGATCAAAAAAATTAACGCCTGCTTTATTTACAATTCAGCCGAAAAAATATCAACGTTCGAAAGCTCAAACAACATCTTTAACAATGCCCACAGAATTATTGGCAATGCGGTAAGGAGCAATATGCAGGCCCTGTTTACCGATTGCCCCCACCGAGAAAAGCTGGGCTGGCTGGAACAGGTGCATCTGAACGGGCCGGGGCTCTATTACAACTACGACCTGCGAACGTTTATCCCTAAAGTGATGCAGGATATCAGGGACGCACAGCTTCCGAACGGACTGGTGCCCAGCATTGCGCCCGAGTACGTGGAGTTTGACGGTGCTTTCCGGGATTCGCCGGAGTGGGGAAGCTCTTCGGTGTTTATACCCTGGATGTATTATCTCTATTATGGGGACAATTCGCTGATTAAGGAGTATTATGACGTAATGAAGGGGTATGTGGATTACCTTTCCACCACGTCCACAGATCACATTGTTTCACATGGACTGGGCGACTGGTATGATTATCACGGTGAACGGGCCGGATTCTCAAAGAATACCCCTGTGCCGCTGGTGGCTACGGCGCACTACTACCAGGATCTCACACTGCTCAGCAAGGCAGCCGCCATGATTGGGGAGAAAGCGGATGAGATCACCTATCATCAGCTTGCCTGCCGGGTAAAAGCTGCTTTTAATAACCAGTTTCTGGATGAGAAAACCTTTCAGTATGGTTCAGGGAGTCAGGCTTCCAACGCGATCCCTCTCTTTTTTGAAATGGTGGACGAGGAGAAAAGGGAGCAGGTGCTCGCCAATCTGGTAAAAGATATTCAAAAGCATGGAAACCGGTTAACCACCGGAGATGTGGGGAACCGGTATCTCTTTCAGACATTGGCTGGAAATAACATGAACGAGCTGATGTACAGGATGCACAATCACGAGGAAGTTCCGGGTTATGGATTTCAGGTGAAATTTGGAGCGACCACCCTCACCGAACAGTGGGATCCACGGGAGGGAACATCCTGGAACCATTTTATGATGGGACAGATCGATGAATGGTTCTTTTCCTGGCTGGCAGGAATACAGCCCGATATGGATAGTCCCGGATACAAAAAGTTTCGGATCGTACCCCAGGTGGTGGGTGACCTCACGCACGTTTCGGCCTCAACAAAAACAATCTATGGGAAAATTGCGGTGGACTGGAAAGTCGAGAATGGTCTGTTTACCCTGCATGTTCAGATTCCCGTAAATACAGAGGCAAGCATTGTCCTCCCCGGTAAAGAAACGCACGTGGTGGGAAGCGGGAAACATACTTTTACCCGGAAATTATAATCCGGACATATCGTCGAGTCGCCATTAATTCAGTATATTCGTACTAACATCCATAATAATTATAGTAGCATGAAAAGAGGATCTCTACCATTATTTATTCTGATAAGCTTTCTGTTTTCGTCTCAGTTGAATGCCAAAACAGTGAATATGAAACTGCTGGGTGCCGACGACAGCGGCAATGTCATTAACACGGAGCTGATAAACAGAACCATTGCCGATTTGTCGGATGAAGGTGGCGGAACACTTTATTTTCCGGCAGGAACATACCTCACCGGTGCTGTCAAACTGAAAAGTAACATCACCATAGAACTTGAGTCGGGAGCGACCTTGCTTTTTTCTGATAATTTTGACGATTACCTCCCTTTTGTAGAGATGCGCTACGAGGGAGTCCTGATGAAGAGCTTCTCCCCTCTTTTTTATGCGGTTGAAGAGGAAAATATCACCATCAAGGGAAGAGGGACCATCGATGGGCAGGGCAAAAAATGGTGGGATGAGTTTTATCGTGTAATTGTTGACATTCGGAATAATGGCGTGAGAGATTTGAATAAATATCAGTTTATGTGGAAGAGTGCCAACAATGTGGAAGAACTTTACAGGCTCACGAATTCAGACTATACCGGCACATTGGACCGACGCTTTTTTCGGCCTCCGTTGTTTCAAACCCTCCGGTGCAAAAATATCCGGATAGAGGGTGTCCATGTTATCAATTCGCCCTTCTGGACCCTCAACCCGGAATTTTGTGAGAATATCACCATCACCGGTGTCACCATCAATAACCCCGATTCTCCCAATACCGACGGCATCAATCCCTCCTCGTGCAAGAATGTGCATATCTCCGACTGTCATATTACGGTGGGAGATGATTGTATCACGCTGAAGTCGGGCCGCGACGAGCAGGCTCGCAACCTGGCTGTTCCCTGCGAAAACATCACCATCACAAACTGCACCATGCTGTCGGGACACGGTGGAGTGGTCATCGGCAGTGAAGTGAGCGGCGATGTGAGAAAGGTGACGATCTCCAATTGCGTGTTCGACGGAACCGACAGGGGTATCCGGCTAAAATCCACCCGTGGCAGGGGAGGCATTGTGGAGGAGATCAGGGTAAGCAACATCGTGATGAAAAATATACAAAAAGAGGCAGTCATCATGAACCTGAAATATAGCAATATGGATCCCGAGCCTGTTTCGGAGAGAACGCCGGTATTCCGAAATATTCATATCTCGGGACTTACCGGTACGGATGTAAACCGGGCCATCGAGATCGTCGGCCTGGAAGAGATGACGGTGTCGGACGTATCATTGAGCAACATTAATATTCAGTCTAAGGAGGGAGCAAGAATCGATTATGCAAAAAATATTCTCATGAGGGATGTGCGGATCGACAGCTCATCCCCCTTTGAGGTGCTGAACTCAGAAAATATAACCATGCACAATGTGTGGACAGGAACACCGGATGTGGAGAAGCCATTTATGCACGTCAAGAATTCAAAAGATCTTTTTATCCAGGGCTGCTTCCCCATGCCCGGCAACAGGTCGTTCATACAGCTGGATGGTAAAAATGAGGGTATCGTGCTTAAAAACAACTATTTTGGCCGAATCGACACTGTCGTAGATGTCGAGGGCAATGATAAGTCCAAACCGATAATTGAATAACGATGAAAAAAAATGCAGGTATAGGATTGTTGCTGTTGGTCGCAACCATAACGGTCTGTCACGCACAACAGGTATACGAGAACAGGTTCGAAAGACCGTTGAGTGATGTGTTGAAGGATATCTCAGTCAGGTTTGATGTCTCTGTTTCCTATGATATTGATACTGCCGGATTGGTACTTCCTTACGCCGACTTCAGAATACGTCCCTATTCGGTGGAAGAATCTCTGACGAATGTGCTGGCACCTTTCGATTATAAGTTTATAAAACAGGGCGACCGGCATTATAAGCTGAAGAGTTATGAATATGCACGCAGGACGCCGGAGGATGGTGAAAAAATGCTTGCCTACCTGTCATCACTCTACCCCGATAAAGAACGTTGGGAACAACGAAAAAAGTGTCTGCAGCGTGAAGTCAGGGATAATCTCGGTATAGACCCGCTGCTTGCCAAAAGGGTACATTCAAAACCTATTTTATCGAAAACAAGGAAATTCGATGGTTATTCGGTACAAAATTTTGCTCTTGAAACATTGCCGGGTCTTTATGTGGCAGGCTCCATCTATGCCCCTCTCTCCAAAGGGAAACACGCATTGATCATCTCCCCCAACGGACATTTTGCAGATGGTCGTTACCGCGAGGATCAGCAACTCAGGATGGGCACACTTGCGAGAATGGGAGCCATTACGGTGAGCTACGACCTGTTTGGATGGGGCGAATCTGCCCAGCAGGTCGGCAATGCATCGCATCGCTCAAGCGCGGCACATATAATTCAGGCAATGAACGGCATCACCATTCTTGATTATATGCTCACAAGAGAAGATGTGGACAGAGAGAGAGTAGGGGCTACGGGCGGATCGGGCGGAGGGTCTCAGGCCATTTTACTGTCGGTCCTCGATGAGCGCTATAAAGCGGTGGCTCCGGTGGTGATGCTGGCTTCCCATTTCGACGGAGGATGTCCCTGCGAAAGCGGCATGCCGGTTACGCTCTCTTGCGGAGGAACCAACAACGCAGAGCTGATTGCCATGTTTGCTCCCCGGCCGCTGCTGGTGGTTTCGGACGGGAAGGACTGGACAGCGAGTGTTCCTGCACTGGAGTATCCTTATCTGCAAAACATATATGCATTTTATGATGCAGCAGAGAATGTGCAAAATGTGCACTTCCCCGAAGAGGGACATGATTTCGGAATCAACAAGAGAAAGGCAGTCTACGATTTTTTTGCCGCTGTCTTCTCTCTCGACAGGTCGATGCTGAATGAAAGCAATGTCAGGATTGAACCGGAGGATGAGTTAAAAATATTTGGCAAAGAGGGTGAATTGTATCCCGAGCATGCCATTCGATCTTTTGAACAATTATCGGAATACTTTAACAAAGGCCTCTATGCAGATTTATTGTCCGATTTGTCTATCGAGAAGAAAGCAGCCGGATGGGTAGCCTCTCTCGGGCTACAGCGCAAGGAGGATGTCTCGCATCTGAATACACTGATTTATAACCACCTGAGAGCCGTGAGGGACTGGCATAACAACCATCCGTTCACCACTGTTCCCGAGGGGATCAATCCCACGACCGGCCAGCCACTCAGCAAACTCGACCGTGAGATGATTGCCGATTCCGCAATGCCCGGAGAAGTTCACGAGAAGCTGATGAGCGGACTTCGCCGCGTGCTCAGTGAGCAACAAGTAGAGGCAGTGCTGGATAAATACACGGTAGGAAAGGTCGATTTTACCATGCGGGGTTATAAAGCGATCGTTCCTGATTTAACGCCCGAAGAAGAAGCCACAATCTTATCCTATCTGAAGCAGGCGCGCGAACAGGCCATCGATTATAAAAACATGAATCAGATCTCGGCAATTTTCGAAATATATAAAACAAAATGCGAGCAGTATCTGATCGGTAACGGCAGAAACTGGCGCCAATTGTACAAAGATTTTGTCAAGAAGGTGAACGAGGAAAAGAAAAAGAAAAAGAATAAGAAATAGACGGGACGACAAGTAGTCTCACATAAAATTAATTGTTTGAAGCAGATAAGATGAAGAAGAACCAGATTCCTATAACGTGTTTATTGACTTTTTTCCTGCTGATTCATGTTTCAGGAAGCGTTGCGCAGGTACACAAACTTTGGTACGAGAAGCCGGCTTCCACCTGGACGGAGGCATTGCCTCTCGGGAATGGCAGGATAGGGGCGATGGTGTATGGTAATCCGTCGATCGACCAGATCCAACTGAACGAAGAGACCATCTGGGCGGGGCGGCCGAACAGCAATGCGAATCCGGAAGCATTGGAAAACATCCCCAAGGTGCGCGATTTGGTGTTCGCCGGTAAATATCAAGAAGCACAGGACCTGGCAACCGAAAAGGTGATGTCAAACACAAACTCGGGGATGCCCTATCAGCCCTTCGGCGACCTGAGATTGTCGTTCCCGGGCCATGGAAAGTACGCCGGATATTACAGAGAACTGGACCTGGATTCGGCAAAGGCACTGGTCGCCTATCAAGTGGACGGCATCACCTTCAAAAGAGAGTATATCACCTCTTTCGCGGATCAGGTGTTGCAAATCCGGTTGACGGCTGATAAAAGAAATGCAATCACTTTTAATGCGCAACTGACCTCTCCGCACAGGGACGTGAAAATTGGCACGGGTGCGGATCATATTTCGTTATCGGGGGTGACCTCTACCCACGAAAGAGTGTCGGGAAGGGTACGATTTCAGGGACGTGCTTCCGTGGAAGCCACCGGTGGAAAGGTGATCTTCAGAGACGGTGTAATTTCCGTCGAAAATGCGGATGAGGTGATTGTCTATGTTTCCATCGCGACAAATTTTATCAACTATCAGGATATTTCCGGCGATGAGGTGAAGCTTGCTTCGGATTATTTACAGAAAGCAAAAGCCAATAATTTCAACAGATCGAAAGAGGCACACGTGGCCCACTACCGGCAGTTTTTGGATAGGACAACGCTGTATCTGGGTGAAGATATGTATGCAGATGTTCCTACCGACCTGCGCATTCAGCGGTTTAAAGAAACCAATGATTCACATCTTGTGGCCACTTATTTCCTGTTCGGACGTTATCTGCTCATCTCAAGCTCTCAGCCGGGGGGACAGCCTGCCAACCTGCAGGGTATCTGGAACGATGCCCTCTTTCCTTCGTGGGACAGCAAATATACTACCAACATCAACCTCGAAATGAATTACTGGCCGGCAGAGGTGACGAACCTGCAGGAGCTGAACGAACCTCTCTTCAGGTTGATAAAGGAGGTTGCAGAAACCGGCAGGGAGACGGCAAAAATCATGTATGGTGTTGATGGATGGGTGCTGCATCATAACACCGATATCTGGCGTATTACAGGTCCTGTGGACCGGGCTGCTTCGGGAATGTGGCCGTCCGGCGGAGCCTGGTTGTGCAGGCATCTATGGGAACATTTTCTCTACACCGGCGATCTTGATTTCCTGCGCGAAGCCTATCCGATATTAAAAGGGGCAGCGCTATTCTTTGATCAAATCATGGTGCATGAACCGGAAAATGGCTGGCTGGTGGTGGCTCCCTCCAACTCTCCCGAAAATGTACATGCCGGAAGCGGAGGCAAGGCAACCACTGCGGCTGGAGTTACCATGGACAATCAACTGGTGTTTGAATTGTGGAATACGGTAATCGCCGCTTCTTCTGTCTTGGATATAGACAAAGAGTACGCAACGCATCTGAAAAAACGTCTGCCGGAGCTGGCGCCCATGCAAATAGGAAGATGGGGACAGTTGCAGGAGTGGATGCACGACTGGGACGATCCCAACGATACGCATAGGCATGTATCCCATTTATACGGGTTGTTTCCAGGCAATCAGATTTCACCTTTCCATACCCCCGGGCTCTTTGATGCGGCACGTACCTCGCTAATCCACCGGAAAGGCCCCTCCACCGGCTGGTCGATGGGGTGGAAGGTATGCCTGTGGGCACGTCTGCTCGACGGTGAACAAGCTTACCAGCTGATTACCGATCAGTTGACGCTCGTCAGAGAGAATTCAGGCCCGGGCGGAACCTATCCCAATCTCTTCGATGCACATCCACCCTTTCAGATTGATGGAAATTTCGGTTGTGCAGCAGGTATTGCTGAAATGTTGATGCAAAGCCACGATGGCTTTATCTATCTGCTTCCGGCGTTGCCCGATAATTGGCAGGAGGGATATATAAAAGGATTGCTCGCCCGGGGTGGGTTCGAACTGGACATCCAATGGCGTGAGGGAGAGGTCAGTGAGGTCAAAATCACTTCGAACAATGGAGGCAACTGCCGTATCCGTTCAAACAGCGAACTGAAAGGGAAAGGGTTGAGAAAAGCATCCGGGGCAAATTCCAACAGATTATATGATACACCGGTTATTCCCGAGCCACAGAATCACTCTGAGGTGGAACTGAATAAACCGGTTTTGCCAAAAGTGTATACGGTTGATCTGAAGACCGAAAAGGGTAAATCATATATCCTCTACAGAAAATAATCAATAATTAAAGCTTTGCATGCAACATATACCGCTAAGTCATCGACTGACAATGTTTTGTTACGCTGTATTCAATTCAATATAAACATGCGAAACTTGAATCAATAACATGCAAATAAAAAATTATCCAATGTGCTATATGAAAAATATGTTGTTTATGGTTACCGCTGCCATATCGTTGTCGCTGCTTTCCTGCAAGGGAAGTGAAAAAGCTGTTGAGCAGCGTTGGTCAGAAAAAATGGCCGTTTCCGAAATGACCCGTTTTCCGGAACTGTGGATGATAGAGAATGCCTCAAAACCCAAATGGAGTTACACGTTCGGACTGGTGGCCAAATCAATGATCGAATTATGGAAGGAAACGGGAAATCAGCAATATTTTGATTATGCCAAAGGATATGCGGACAGTCTGATCACCATGGATGGGAGCATCAAAACCTATTCGATGGATTCATACAACATCGACCATATCAGTCCGGGGAAAATACTCTTCGATTTGTATGCCGAAACCGGGGATCTCCGATATAAAAAAGCAATCGATACCCTCTATACCCAGTCGCTGACCCATCCGCGTACATCGGAGGGCGGCTTCTGGCACAAACGCAAGTACCCCCATCAGATGTGGCTCGACGGTATTTATATGGCATCGCCCTTTTTGGCACAGTATGCGGCAACCTTCAGCGAGCCTGACTTGTATGACGATGTGGTTCATCAGGTTACCCTCATCGATGCCCATACTTTCGATGAGGAGAGCGGACTCTTTTTTCACGGCTGGGATGAGTCGCGTCAGCAGGCATGGGCCGATAAAGAGACCGGAACATCGCCCGGATTCTGGTCGCGCAGCATGGGGTGGTACGGAGCCGCCATCGTGGATCTGCTCGACCACCTGCCGGAGAATCACCCGGGACGTGACAGCTTACTGGGGATAACCGAAAGGCTGGCGTCGGGGATCAAAAAGTACCAGGATCCAACGACCGGTGTATGGTATCAGGTGACAGATCAAGGAGACAGGGAAGGGAATTACCTGGAATCATCGGGATCGGCACTCTTTGTCTATTTCCTGGCAAAGGCGCTCAATAACAACTATATTGATGAAAGTTACCGGGAGGTTGCACTGAACGGGTTCGAAGGCATCATCCACAATTTTATAAAGTCCGAAGAAGATGGTTCTTATACAATTACAAACTGCTGTGCAGTAGCGGGACTGGGAGGAAATGGCATCACAGGCCACCCCAGGGATGGCTCGTTCAAATACTACATCAGTGAGCCGGTAATAGAAAATGATCCGAAGTCAACAGGATCGTTCATCCTGGCAGCATTGGAAATAGAGAAATTGAAGGAATCTATAAAATAAATAATATATGAACAAGGGTAAATATCTGATTACAATAGCAATTAGCCTTTTTTGGATTACAACTGCCATGGCACAGGAGACCTATATTCCATGGGAAAACGGTAAACTACAGGTAAATAAAGGAAACCGCTACCTTCAACATGAAAATGGAACCCCCTTTTTCTGGTTGGGTGACACAGGCTGGTATCTTCCGGCCCGATTAAACAGGGATGAAGCGGAATACTATCTGGAGCAGTGCCGACAGAAAGGGTATAACGTAGTACAGGTGATGGTGATGAATACCATGCCGGCCATAAATGTCTATGGAAAATGGGCACTGCCATTCGGATTTGATTTTACAAATATCGATCAGGAGGGCGAGTATGGATACTGGGATCACATGGATTATATCATCGAGGCAGCCGAGCGAAAAGGAATCTATATAGGGATGGTCTGTGTGTGGGGAAGCCCCGTGCAGCAGGGAAAGATGAATGTAGAAGAAGCCCGTCTCTACGGCGAATTTCTTGCCAAAAGGTATCGGGATAATCCCAATATCATCTGGCTGATAGGAGGCGATATCCGGGGGGATGTAAAAACCGAAGTGTGGCAGTCTCTGGCTAAAAGCATCGATGCAAATGACGACAATCATCTGATGACTTTCCATCCCCGCGGCAGGACCATGTCGGGCACCTGGTTCAATAACGAAGAGTGGCTCGACTTCAACATGTTCCAATCGGGACATCGTCGATACGGGCAGCGTAAGGGAGATGGTGAGTATCCCATCATCGAAAATACCGAAGAGGATAACTGGCGGTTTGTGGAGAGTAACAATGCCCTGGAACCGCGGAAACCGGTGATCGACGCCGAACCGATATACGAGGATATTCCCCACGGACTGCATGACGCCAACGAGCTTAAATGGAACGACAACGATGTACGCCGCTACGCCTACTGGTCGGTTTTTGCCGGTTCCTTTGGCCACACATACGGGCATAACTCCATCATGCAGATGAAGAAAGATGGAATTGGCGGTGCTTATGGAGCTCAGAAAACATGGTACCAGGCGCTTAATGATCCGGGGATGAACCAGATGAAGCATTTGAAAAATCTGATGCTCACCTTCCCGTTCTTCGAGCGGGTACCCGACCAGTCGGTGATCGCCGGCACAAACGGTGTCATGTACGACAGGCTCATCGCTACCCGCGGCAACGATTACCTGTTGGTGTATAACTACAGCGGCCGGCCGATGGAGATTGATCTGACTAAAATATCGGGCAGCAAAAAAAATGTATGGTGGTACTTGCCAAAGAATGGACAACTTGAGTTCGTAGGAGCGTTTGATAATAAGGTTACACACTTCTCCCTGGATGAAGGTTACCATTACGGTAACGACAGGGTATTGATCGCGGTAGATGCATCGCGCGACTATATAGATCCCGCGTGGAGCGAATTGCCTGATGCACAGGGGAAAATAAAGAAATAAAAATCGTACATTATGAAAGGGAGAGCAATATTCATATCGATCATCCTTCTTTTATCATCTCTCAGCCCGGTAGCAGCCCGTCTGAGAGTAGGTGATCTAAGGGTGGAGGCACTTGAAAACCCGATAGGCATAGACAGTAGGAACCCGAGATTCAGCTGGCGTATTTTTGCTGAGGAAGAACGGAACGTGATGCAGCACACTTATCATATTATGGTTGCTTCTACCCGCGAAAAACTGGATCAGGGCATTGCCGATATATGGGATTCGGGAGTGGTTGAATCAGAGCAGTCACAATGGGTGTTGTTCGAAGGCGAACCCCTAAAATACAGCAGCTATTACTACTGGAAGGTAAGCGTGACCACCCAAAAAGGCGAAACCACGGAAAGCAGTCCCGCCTACTGGTGTACGGGACTCTTTTCGGAGAACGACTGGAAGTCGCGTTGGATAGGGATGGACAGGGCCTCGGAGTGGGACTCTGAAACACAATGGTCGAGGCTCTCGGCTCGCTACCTTCGGAAAGAGTTTGAGATGAACAAGCCGGTAAAACATGCGGTGGTACATATCTCGGGACAAGGACTCTACGAGCTCTTCCTGAACGGCAAGCGGGTAGGGGATCAGGTACTGGCACCGGCGCCGACCGATTACAGACAGACGCTGCTCTATAACAGTTACGATGTCACCTCCCTACTCAAGGAAAATGGCAATGCCATGGGGGTGACCCTCGGAAACGGCCGCTACTACACCATGAGACAGGATTATAAGCCCTATAAGATTCCCACCTTCGGCTACCCAAAGCTGCGCCTCGCTTTTTATATAGAGTATAAAGACGGAAGCACAGAGGTGATCGGCAGCGATACCTCCTGGAAAATAACTGCCGACGGCCCCATCCGGAGCAATAACGAGTACGACGGGGAAGAGTACGATGCACGAAAAGAGCTGACCGGATGGAGTGAAGTGGGATACGATGACTCCTCCTGGGGGTCCGCTGAACGAGTGGCCATCCCGTACGGGACGCTTAGGGCGCAGATGATGGAAGGAATGAAGGTGGTCGACACCCTGAAGCCCCTCTCGGTCACGCGGCTTGAAGAAGACAAGTATATACTGGATATGGGGCAGAACATGGTTGGCTGGATCCGGATGAAGGTGAAAGGAAACGAGGGAGATACCGTACAGCTTCGTTTTGCCGAGACAGTGCAGGCCGACGGCAACCTCTATCTGGATAACCTGCGGGATGCGAGGGTGACCGACAAATATATTCTCAAGGGAGAGGGCCTGGAAGAGTGGGCTCCGGTATTTGTCTACCATGGTTTCAGGTATGTGGAGGTAACTGGCTATCCGGGAGAGATATCCAAAGATAATTTTATCGGCGAAGTGGTCAATGATCAGATGGAACTCATCGGTACCATAGAGACATCCGACCCTGTAATCAACCAGGTCATGAAAAATGCATTCTGGGGAATACGGGGTAACTACAAGGGAATGCCGATAGACTGTCCCCAGAGAAACGAACGTCAGCCCTGGCTGGGCGACCGGACAATGGGGGGACTGGGCGAGAGTTATCTCTTCGAGCATCAGCAGCTTTACAGCAAATGGGCCGATGATATCCGTGAAGCACAACGTGAAGATGGCACCATTCCCGATGTGGCTCCCGCTTTCTGGAACTACTATTCGGATGTCGTCACCTGGCCTGCCGCTTTCTTTTTCAATGCCGATATGCTCTATAGGCAGTTCGGCAATCTGAAGCCGATTGAGAAAAACTACGAAAGCATGAAAAAGTGGGTCCGCCATATGAAGGATGAGTATATGACAGATGATTACCTCATGCCGCGCGATAAGTATGGCGACTGGTGCGTGCCGCCCGAATCGCCGGAGCTGATTCATGCGCAGGACCCGGGTCGTATTACCAATGGCGAACTGATCGCCACCGCATACTATTTCAAGATTCTTGAATTGATGAAGAAGTTTGCCCTGTTGCAAAACCTTCCGGAAGATGCCGACCGCTATGGTACGCTGGCAGAGAAGGTAAAACAGGGGTTCAATGATGCATTCTTTCATGCCGACAGCCTTTACTACGGGAACAACACGGCAACTGCCAACCTGTTGCCCCTGGCATTCGGAATGATTCCCGAAGCCTGGATACCGGCCGTGGAGAAACATCTGGTGAATGGCATCCTGGAGAACAACCAATACAGTGTCCACATCACCACAGGGGTCATTGGCTCACAGTGGATCCTAAAGGAGTTTGCCCGAATGGGAAGGGCTGATATTGCTTTTCAGTTGGCATCCAATGACACCTATCCCAGCTGGGGCTATATGGCCAAAAAGGGAGCGACAACCATCTGGGAACTCTGGAACGGAGATACAGCAAACCCGGAGATGAATTCAGGCAATCATGTGATGCTGCTGGGTGACTTTATTCCTTTTAGCTTCGAGAATTTGGCAGGGATAAAGTCCGACGATCAGCAGGTGGCCTTCAAGAAGATCATCATGAAGCCCAATTTCGATATTGAAAAATTATCTTTTGTGAATGCTTCCTACAAAACTCCGTACGGAGAGGTGAAAAGTCACTGGAAAAAGAATTTTGAGCAGCTGGAGTGGAGCATCAAGGTGCCGGCCAACAGTACCGCGGAAGTTCATTTCCCGCTCAATAGCCTACACATCAAAGAGGGAGGGAGATTGTTAAAGAGCGGGGAAGGTTACCTGAATGTAAGAACCGGAGGCGACTCCTTCGTGTGTGAAATAGGTTCCGGTGAGTATCGTTTCACCATGGAACTGGATCCAGGGATGGGCCGTTGGAGGAAAGGAATCGTGAAGGAAGAGTTTCTCTATGAAACAGCCCCTTTTCCGGAATG
>NZ_DCEN01000045.1:0-25525 GCF_002316955.1 Proteiniphilum sp. UBA1028 | reverse complement strand
TGCTCTTTTATAAGATAGGGAGTTCGGTGAGCGATTGGACAGGCCACCTGATACGTTCGTTTGATCACGGTATCACCTGGTCTGAGCCGGAGCATCTGCCGGAAGGCTTTATCGGACCCGTAAAGAACAAGCCGGTGATGGTGGGCAGCAAGATGATCTGTCCCTCCAGCCTCGAGGGAAGCCCCGGCTGGAGAGTACACTTCGAGATGACCGAAGACAAAGGCAAGACCTGGAGGAAGGTGGGCCCCATTAACGACGGGAAAGCTATCAGGGCCATCCAGCCAAGTATTTTAACTTACGAAGATGGTTCTCTGCAGATGCTTTGCAGAACCCGGGAAGGAAAACTGGCCGAGTCATGGTCGCACGATGGTGGAGAGACCTGGAGCGAGATGACACTTTCCAGTCTTCCCAACAACAATTCCGGAACAGATGCCGTGACGCTGATCGACGGCCGCCAGCTCCTGGTGTATAACCATGTGATCCCCCCCGGAGGCACCGGCAAAGGGCCCAGAACCCCTTTGAATATTGCCCTGTCGAAAGATGGAAAAGAGTGGTTTGCCGCACTTGTACCCGAAGATTCCCCCCTGGGCCAGTACTCCTATCCCTCGGTAATTCAGGGAAAAGACGGTTACATCCACGTTGTCTATACCTGGCGTCGCGAGCGAATCAAATATCTGAAAATAGATCCGGAACAATTGACCGTGATGCCGATGGAATAGGAAACAAGACATGAAATATATTTAATTAACTATGAGAACAAACGTTTATAACATTAATAAAACTAACTAAACAGTGAAATGAAAAATCAAAAATTAATGAGAGGGATAATGTCTCTGGTTCTTTTTTCTCTCTCCTTGGGATTATTTGCTCAAAACTTAACCTTAAGAGGAAAGATTACGGATAACCACAATGAACCGTTGATTGGAGTTACAGTTCAGTTAAGAGGCACAACTATCGGAACAATCACAGATCTGAATGGCGATTTTACCTTATCTGATATTCCGGTAAATGGAGTCATTGAGGTTTCCTATGTGGGGATGCAACAACAATCAATTCCCGTGAATGGGAGAACATTCATTAGCGTGACACTGGAAGAGGATAGCGAGACTCTTGATGAGTTGGTTGTCATTGGATATGGGGCAGTAAAAAAAAGAGACCTCACAGGCGCTGTCACTTCAATGAGTTCGGAAGATATTGCCATTGCTCCTACCACCAATGTGATGGAAGCTCTCTCCGGTAAGATTCCGGGTATGGATATCATACGTACCAGCGGAAGGGTAGGTCAAGGGGTCGATGTGCTCCTGAGAGGTTCACGTTCTATTTACGGTGACAACTCTCCACTATTCATCATCGATGGCATACCCGGTAGCTATAATCAGGTAAATCCTTCGGATATTGAAAGTGTGGATGTGCTTAAGGATGCATCCTCAACGGCCATATATGGATCTGCCGGTGCCAACGGAGTCGTCATCATTACAACTAAAAGAGGAAAGGAAGGTAAAACAAGCGTGAGTCTGGATAGCTATTTTGGATTCAGCGGTCAGCCGGAATTCTTTTATGGTATGATTGGCGGTGAATGGTTGCAATACCAGCGAGAGGCATACAAATACAAGAATGGCCAGTATCCGGCCGATATTTCTACCCTATTGCCCGATGCAGGAAATCTTCAGGCCTATAATCAGGGAAAATGGATCGATTGGGTGGATGAGGCTGCCGGCAATACCGCTACAAATCATAAAACCAATATATCAATTAACGGTGGAAATGAAAAAACCAGGGTCTATACCTCTCTGTCGTTTGACAGTGACAAGGGGTTGTTGAAGAATGAGAACCAAAACAGATACTTGCTTCGTTTCAATGTAGACCATGAGATTTTCAATTGGTTGAAAACAGGTCTATCTTCAAATATCAATTATGCCGATAGGAACAACGGAGTTAACAATACCTTTACCAGATCATTGTCCGCTTTCCCGTTGGGTGATGCATATGATGGAAACGGCAACATCAATCATGAGTATGCGTTGAACCAGTATTCTCCACTCGGAGATTTTATTCCTTATCAGTTTGAGAACAACAACAAAAATACCTATGTAAACCTGAACGGGAATATTGAAATCATTCCGCTTGAGGGGTTGAGTATCAAGACAGTCATCAACGGTACATTGAACAACTCCCGAACAGGTCAGTTCTGGGGCAACCAGGCCAATGCTAACCGTCCCTCCTATGCAGGCTCACCCCATGCCTCCATCACCAACAATTACGGCAGGAGTTATACTTGGGAAAATATTGCTTCTTTCAACAGGATATTTAACGATATCCATACACTCGGGGCCACATTTGTGACATCCTGGAGCAAGAGTCAGAATGAATTCAATATGGCGGCCAGTAGCGGACAACAGCTCGAATCCTGGTCCTACTGGCGGTTGATGTCGGGTACTTCACCCCATGTGGAGTCCGGTTTTGACCAGACACAGAAGATGTCTTATGCCGTTCGCATGAACTATGCTTTGCAGGGTAAGTATCTCTTTACTTTCTCCAATCGCTGGGATGGTGTCTCCTGGCTTTCGGCAGGTCATAAATGGGACAACTTCCCCGCAGCCGCTTTTGCCTGGCGTGTTTCGGATGAAGCATTCATGACCTCCCTCGATTGGATGACCAATCTGAAGCTGAGGATCGGCTATGGTGTTACCGGAAATTCTGGAGGAGTGGGTGCATATGGGTCAGCCACCAATGTGTACGCTTACTCAAGTTCCGGAATCTCCATCGACGGTAAGATTGTGCCATTCACCCAATACACGGGAACCTATGGCAATCCCAGTCTTGGTTGGGAAAAATCGAAAAACTGGAATCTAGGAGTTGATTTCGGGTTTATTAAAAATAGAATAAGCGGATCTTTGGATCTCTTTAAGACACACACAACAGGACTCTTATTTAAACGGACAATGCCTATCACTGCTGGGATTACCGGGTGGGGGGCGCCGCTCAGTAGTTGGGAAAATATTGCAGAAACCAGCAACAAGGGCATTGAGTTGGCCCTGCATGCCCACAATATTGCATCGAGAGAATTCAACTGGAAAACAGATTTCACTTTCACTTGGAATGAGGAACAGATTACATCACTCCCTACAGGTGATCTGATCAAAGAGAGCCTCTTTGAGGGATATCCGATCCGCTCAATCTATGATTACAGATACGAGGGTATCTGGAGCAGTGACACCCCACAGGAAACTTTGGATACCTATGGTGTGAAGCCGGGTTGGGTGAAGATTACAACCGTTAAAAAGGAGGACGATGGTGGTGTCCACAAATATAGTCAGGATGATAAACAGATACTGGGTCATCTCAATCCCGACTATGTGTTAGGTTTGAACAACAGTCTCCAGTATAGAAATCTGGATCTGTCGATCTTTGCAATGGCCCGTATGGGGCAAACCATTCAAAGTGATCTGTTAGGCTGGTATACCGCCAAAGCGAATACGATGACCAACCAGCCGAGAGGGGTTGATTACTGGACAGAAAACAATCAGCAGGCATACTATCCTGTACCGGGCAGTGGCGATGAACAGGATGTCATGACAGCACTGACAATTCGTGATGGCTCCTTTCTGAAAATCAAGAATATCACTTTGGGATATACTATGCCCGCGAAAATCATGCAAAAGACATTTATTGAAAATTGTCGTTTCTATGTGACAGCATACAACCCATACGTATTGGCTTTTGATAAACAGCTTAGTGGAACCGATCCAGAATCAAATGGTTCTGATGCTTTTCCATTGTATAAACAATATGTATTTGGCATCAATATCAATTTCTAATATCCTAAAATGTACTGTAATGAAACTAAAATTTAAATCAATCATACTCTATATCATCCTATTTATATCCTTCAATTTTCTTGAATCCTGTTCACTGGATGAATACAACCCCGGAGGATTTACCATGGAGGCGATGTCGACCTCGGAAGAGGGGTACCAGACATTGATCAACCAGTGTTACTTCGCGATGGAACGATATTTTTACGGTTCCGACAATTGGATGACACTTACCGAAGCGGATACCGATTTATGGACCTATCAAAGAAATATGTCCACATCCTGGACGCAATGGTTTTGGTATTTTGCCGGGGCAGCACCCAATACCACATACACCAATAACTGGTGGAATGGAACATACGATGGTATTGGCTCTTGCAATACCGCCATCTTTTATGCTGACAAAGTTCCTTTTAAGACCGAGCAGGAGAGAAATGCGAAGGTAGCTGAAGCCCGGTTCCTGAGAGCTGTTTACTATTTTAATGCTGTGGAACAGTTTGGAGGTGTAACCGTGATTACTGAACCGGCAAAATCAATCAGTTTCAAACCGGAAAGATCAGATCCCTTGACGGTCTACGAAGAGATTATCATACCCGATCTGTTGTTTGCGTTTGAATGGTT
Organism: Proteiniphilum sp. UBA1028; assembly: GCF_002316955.1. Classification (NCBI taxonomy): domain Bacteria; kingdom Pseudomonadati; phylum Bacteroidota; class Bacteroidia; order Bacteroidales; family Dysgonomonadaceae; genus Proteiniphilum; species Proteiniphilum sp. UBA1028. The sequence goes on along the minus strand of NZ_DCEN01000045.1, from coordinate 21,089 downwards.
GGGAAAAGGCACAGATGCAACTACGACGATCCCCACTAAAAAATCTGCCCTGGGTTTCCTGGCTAAAGCCTATTTGCAAACCATCGCCCATGATGAAACAAAGAAATATGCAGCTGATGCCCTGAAATATGCAAAGATGCTGATTGATGATGCCGAGGCAGGGGGAGCGCAATACAATGCATTCATGTATCCTGATTATAAAGATGTTTTCAAGGAGTCTAACAATTGGAACAACAAAGAAGCACTCTGGAAACATCGCTGGTATGCAGGTAGCGATGGCCACGGATCAAGTAATGGTAATTATCGTATGAATCGCAACAACGAATATTTTGGTTGCAACCTGTTTCAGTTTGGCGCTTTTGTAGATAACCAGGATTTTCGTTTATCATGGGAAGGGAATCAATCGGGTATCTTTATGCCCACTCAGCATCTATTGAGTCTCTACGTCCAGGAAGATGGAACGCTTGATCCCCGATTCAATGAAGTATTTACAACGGAGTGGAAAGCTAATACCAACTATCAATGGGACGTTTCCACCGTAAGTAGATTTGATCGTGATGCTAGTGTGGTGGGAGAACAGATCACTTCCGGGGAGCTGGGAATCAAATTTATCATGCCGCAGGATCCTGATTATGCGGTGGAAGCATCCACGAAGCTCAATCAGAAATACCTGGTGGTGGACTACAAGGATGTCTACAATGATGTGAAGAAAAATATCAATGCCACCTATTCCTATCAAAATCCCACCGGCAATTATACATCCGATGGCTCTTCTGAGAATCCGTTTAATTATTTTTATCCTTCGTTGAACAAGCACAACAGTAGTAATTTCTACGTGGCAAATGCAAGTAAAAGCAGAAATGGGAATCTAAATGCAACGTTCATTATGCGAATGGCGGAGATTTACCTTATTGCTGCAGAAGCTGATATTTATGTAAACGGAGGATCAAACGCAAATGGTTATATCAATAAAGTACGTGCCAGAGCGGGTGCGAATCCAATCAGCGAGACGGTAACCATTAGAACTGTACTTGATGAGCGGGGACGTGAACTCTGTGGTGAGTATGCCAGATTCTATGATTTGAAACGTACCGGCATGTTAAAGAATAACAACTATCTGCAGGCTACGCATCCCGATTTGGCTAAATTCTTTCAACCGGAGTATGCACTCCGTCCCATCCCGACCGGTTTTACTCAGGCGTTGGAAGGCGGTGGCGCTTATTACCAGAATCCGGGATATTAAATGTGTGCTGAATGTCAGATTGAATTTAGTTTAAAGCAAGGAAAAGAGGCTGTCTCAAAATAAAATTTAACCTCCTGAGAAATGAATATTGGGATATGTTCTCAGATAGATATCCGAAATCGAGTAGGAGAAAATTAAAGTAGTTTTCTCCTACTTTAATTTTCGACCTCTCACACCACCGTACGTGACGTTCGGTATACGGCGGTACCTTAAGTGCGATAAACTTTACTATAGTAAAACTTACTTCCACCAGGTGGTTTTCAGTTATACCGATAACAGTCTGCACTCCCCCATATTCTTTGCATTCCGTGCTATCCTTTTGAGGGCAGTTATTATCTTGAGATAATATTTTCTGCATTCTTTCCATTATCGACTAACATTCATTTACTTCTCGCTTAATTAAGGTTCAACCCTTCCCAATATTATTAACATGGGTACTATGTCCTTGGCTGACTTCTCACGACAAGCGTTACTCCGTGCTTCAAAAAAACATCTCCACACGTCCGTGAGACCTCCCCGGATAAGAACGCAATCTTTCCGTCTTATACCTGCCGGATTTACTATGTGTGATTCCGAATAGTTATTGGGCTTTGTTTTGTTTTGCAAACTCACCTTCACACTTTAGCCTTATATCTGGTTTCTGTTCGTCAGTCCAGACTTTTGCCGCCGGCTTCCTTCAGATTACACATCACTATGGACACCCTTGCTATTGGCTAAACGATTCCCACTATTAGGGCTCGGTAGGGACTTGCACCCTTAAGATTACGGAAGCAGGAAAACACACAAGTAACCCCAAGTAGTCTAAACACTATGGTTTCAACACCGTTATTGGAGATTGTAACTGCAGTACATTATTTGTTTTCTCTACGCTCGGTGCAGAAATATTCAGCTCCAGTGACTTTTTAATATCTCGTGATGATGTACCTAAAAGTATAGTATAGCTACCGGAATCCACGATCCACGCACTCTTATTATTATTGAAAGAAGCTAAATCTGCTTTTGCGACACTCATTCTCAGGGTTTGGGTTTCTCCTGCTTTCAATTCTTTTGTCTTCACGAAAGCTTTAAGCTCTTTTGATGGCTTCGGCAAAGCAGTATTCTGTGGAGCCGTCACATACAACTGAACAACTTCTTTACCTGAAACGCTACCGGTGTTTGTGATATCTATACTTACAATAAAATCATTTTTTATATCCTCTATTAAAGGATTAGTGTACTCAAAAGAAGTATAAGATAGGCCATAACCAAAAGGATACGACACACTTTTTTGAAAGGTATCAAAATAACGATAGCCTACAAAAATATCTTCCTCGTAATTTGTATAATCAATATTTCGTAAAGGCTCTTTTCCATCACGCTGAGTTCCGGGGAAGTTGAGACCGATTGATTTTATAACTGCAGGATCCGATGGAAAATTGGCGGACGATGCAGCATCCATAAAATTAACAGGAAATGTCATAGGTAATTTGCCCGATGGGTTTACCTTTCCGCTTAGCACATCAGCAACCGTATTCCCACCTTCCTGCCCGGCTTGCCAGGCAATCAATATGGCATCGGGATAATCTTTCCAGGAAGCAGTTTCAATAACGCCCCCAATATTCAGAATAACTATAGTTTTCTTGCCTACGGCTTGAAAAGCTCGGGATACAACTTCAATCATTGTCTTTTCATTGGCAGTAAGATTAAAATCACCTTCTATCATTCGATCAACAAATTCACCCGAAGTGCGTCCTATAGTGATTAGTGCTACATCTGACTCCTTTACCTGCTGAGCCAACTGTGATGATGTTGGAACAAATTCTGCTCGACGCACCTTCGGCATGAATGCCGAAATAGGATTGCCTGAGTCAGGTTTGTTCTTTTCATTTTCAGCAGCAATGTATTCTTCGTATTGAATCTTTAATTGTGTATTCAATTGATATCCGGCATTTATTAAGCCATCAACTAAAGAGATGGTATAAGCTTCATTGACATCGCCGCTACCTGTACCACCGGAGATAAAATCATAAGAAGAAATGCCGTATGTAGCTACATTCTTTACTGAAGCTAACAAAGGAAGCGTATTGTTATTTTTTAGTAAAACCATCCCCTCCGCCGCAGATTGACGGGTTACGGTTGCGTTCGCTTTCAGATCAGGTTTATTGGAGTAAATATAACCTTTGAAACGGGGAGTTGCAAGAATCATATTCAATATATTCTTCACGTTACGATCTACATCCTTCATTGACACGCTTCCTTTTTCTATGGCTGCAACAATTGCATCATACTGTTTTTCGGAACCGGGCATTAACAAGTCGTTACCAGCACGCACCATTGCAGAAACATCACTTCCTGCAAACCAGTCAGTCATTACCACTCCTTTATACCCCCATTCATCACGAAGAATTGTTGTTAATAATTCATAGTTTTCAGGAGCATACGTACCGTTAATTCGATTATAAGAAGACATGATAGTCCAGGGATTAGATTCCTTTACCGCAATCTCAAAGCCTTTAAGATAGATCTCGCGCAAAGCGCGTGGTGACATCCGGCTATCATTACCCATACGATTGGTTTCCTGATTATTGGCAGCAAAGTGTTTTAATGAAACACCAACACCATTTGACTGGATACCTTTTGTCATTGCAGCCGCCATCTTTCCGGAGACTACCGGATCTTCCGAATAATATTCGAAGTTACGCCCACAAAGAGGATTACGATGGATATTAAGGGCAGGTGCAAGGAGAATATCAGCACCATATTCCAGCACCTCATTCCCCATAGCCTTGCCTACACTCTCTACCAATTCAGTATTCCAAGTGGCAGCTAAGGTTGTTGCAACAGGAAAAGCAGTACAAAAATAGGTTTGCTCATCGCCTTCCCGAATAGGAGTAATCCGTAAACCTGCGGGCCCGTCAGCCAATACAGTAGCGGGTATACCTAAACGGGGAATTGCATAAGTTGTACCTGCAGCACCGGGAACAAGTTGCTCCGTCTTACCCACGACAGTTGTTTCACCTGAAAAACCTGCCATTCCAGTTCCGACTAACAATTTGGCTTTCTCTTCCAAAGTCATAGCCTCCACAACTTTATCAACAGATGCTTTACCCATTTGAGGAGTCTTTTCTGTACAAGCAACAAAAAATAATGTAAAAGTTAAAATTGTTATTAGTATGTTTTTTTGATTCATAATAACTTTAAATAATCATTTAAACAGCATTGGAGCCAAAGTATTCAGATAATCCCGCCAGTTTGACCAAGTGTGTCCACCCCCCGTAACATGAAAAGTGTGTTTCAATCCATTTCTGTCTAAAGCTTCATGAAGGAGTTTTGCTCCCGGATAAGCGAAATCTGCATCACCACATGCCAGCCAATATAATTTATAACCCGCTTTTTTCAAAGCCTGCAGCTGATTATCTATATCTTGTCCTTCCCTTATTCCCATGCTCATGGGAGCAATGTAACCAAACATACCCGGATAATTATTTGCAATATTCATTGTGTGTCCACCACCCATTGATAGTCCTGATACTGCACGAGAACCGGGCCTGGATATAACCCGGTAATTCCTTTCAATAAAAGGAACAATGTCGTTTGCCAGACTATGTATATATAGGTTAGCAGTAGAGGGGTCACGATAATCAAAGGCATTCTCGGCAAGCATTAAAGGCTTTGCCGCCTGCTGACCCGGATTGCCATTAGGCATAACCACTATCATCGGCTTTGCTTTACCTTGTTCTATCAGATTATCTAATATCTGGCAAGCACGTCCCATATTCGACCAGGCATCTTCATCTCCACCTCCACCGTGAAGTAAATAAAGTACAGGATACTTCTGTTTACTTTTTTCATAACCGTGCGGAGTATATACATACATTCTTCTGTTCATTTTTAACGTTGGAGAATCATACCATACTTTCGTAAGATTGCCTCTTTTTTCAGCTTCTTTGTAATTTGCTGATCTTGGTCCGTCTATAAGCAACATGCTAAGGTAGCGGGTACCATCACGCTGCATCAATATATTACTGGCATCGCTCATCACTACTCCATCTACAATGAAGTGATAAGTATAGATCTCAGGATCTGGTGTAGGCAAGGTTACTTCCCAGATGCCATTTTCTTTTTCTGTCAAATCCTGCCTGTCGGTATAATTTGCCATCCATGAGCCATATAACTTTACATCCCTGGCTTTTGCCGCCTTTATGCGAAAGATTACTTCGTTGCCTGATATTTCAGGTGAAATTATCGGTTTACTATTCACAAAATTAGCAAGCTCTTGTGCTGGTACTAAAGTAGAGCATAAGAAAATGGCAAGTGATAAAAAAATGATTTTCTTCATGACTTTGTTATTTAAATAACATTGGTGCAAACTCTGACAAATAAATCCGCCAGTTTTTCCAAATATGCCCTTCACCGCTCTCGCGATAAATGTATTTGAATCCAATTTCATCCATCTTTTTCATACTGTCGATAACACTTTGGTACAAAAAGTCTGTATCACCGCAGGCAATCCAGTACAGATTGAATCCATTCTTTTGCTGAGTTTGTAGTTTTTTTACAAACTCCTCAGTGTTTTTAGCTACGTCCTCGTTGTTACGAGCCATCATGGTTGCAATAGGAGGTGCAGAGAATACACCTACGTAATTATAAGTATTCGGATATTGAGCTGAGATAGCAGCAGAATGCATTCCTCCCATAGATAAACCAGCGATAGCACGGTTAGCTTTGTCCTTCTTAACACGATAATTACTTTCAACGAATTTTATTATGTCACCAAAACTATCTTCCATACTGGCAACAGCCTGACGTGAGCCACCTCCCATAGCGGGTAAATAATTACGATTAGTTTCACCTGGTGCAGCTGTATTCTGTGTATGTCCGTTTGGCATAACAACAATCATGGGTTTAACCTTTCCCTGATCAATCAAATTATCCATTATTTGGGCAGTTCGTCCTAAAGCAATCCAAGCTTCTTCATCGCCACCCGAACCATGAAGAAGATAAAACACGGGGTAAGTTTGATTATTGCCTTCATATCCAGGAGGAGTATAAATAGTTATACGACGCTGTTCTTTTAATGTCGGACTGTCATACCATCTCCGTACAACACTACCGTGCTTAACATCTTTGATGCTATAGAGATCACCCGGATTTCCAGGTATGATAAACACATTCGTTACCGATGCTACGTCACGAATCATGGACACATTTGCAGGGTCATTGATGCGCAAACCATCAACAATGAATGTATAACTGTAAAGTTCAGAGGCCAACGGAGCAGGAGTTGTATATTCCCAAACTCCACCTTCACCCTCTTTCAATTGAGCTGTACCGGGCAAATCATATTTTCCAAAAGGGGTTTCAGTTGGTTGAGGTGGCAAGAAGTCACCGGTTACTTCAACCTTCACAGCCTTCGGCGCTCTCAACCGGAAGGTCACGGTGTTGTTTTCATGAATCTCAGGAGAAACAATAGCTTGTCCTCCCCAAAGAGCTTGCTGTGAAAATGATGTCACAGCCATAAGCAGCATGACTGTCAGAATAGTTAATCGTTTCATATTCAAAAGTTTAAAAATTTATATATTGGTATTTCGTTGTGCAATGTTGCAATAGTTTCAATTAATTACTTCCCGAAGTTCCGTGAAACATGTGGTATGCATATATACATCGCTGAGTTCCAGTATTCCCATGTGTGTGCTCCGTCGCGTATCCGGAATTCGTGCTTAATTTGTTTTTTACGCATTGCCTGATTGAGCTCGATATTTCGGTCGAGCAAGAAGTCATCGTCACCACAGTTCATAAACCAATTCAGCGTTTGCAAGTGTTTTACCCGGTCTGCGTCCGCGTCTTCTACGAAGCGGACAGCGCTATTCTCCTGTACCGATTTTGTAAGGATAGCCATCTTATCATCAGGGCTTTGAGATGGAGCAGCATCTTGTTCAGGTATATTCATTAGGGCACTCATAGCGTATACCGAGTTGAACATATCAGGGTGCTTTTGCCCATAAACCGTAGTTCCACCCCCGCCCATTGACAATCCTGCAATAGCCCTGTTTTCCTTGTCTCCGACCACCCGGTAAGTGGATTCTATGAAAGGGAGGAATTCAGTAAAGAAGAAGGTTTCGTATGCCCAGCCAGGCATATCGAAATAGCCATTCCAGGCGCCTTCATAAATATTTCCTCCTGCATTTGGAGTTACAATAATCATTTCTACGGCCTCACCTGAGGCAACTAGCTGATTCATAACATCTTTTACATGCCATCGCTCATACCAACCCTTGTTGGTATCCATCATACCGTGAAGGAGATAAAGAATAGGATATTTTCTGTTTGGCTCCTGATCATAAGAAACAGGTAAAAAAATGCTATACTCCCGCTCAGCATTCAATACTTTACTTTGAATCACTTTAGTCTCCACTTTACTCTGCGGCGCTCAAGCGATTTGTACCGAAGTAATAAGAGCCATGCTAAATAGCAATGTTAAAAAAACAGTTCGTTTCATGTGTTTATATATTATTTTTACATTATGGTCACATGGAATCTTTGACGATTTCATATTATTATTTTTTAGATTTTCTATAAATCAAATGAAGTCAATCAATTCAAAACGGTTTCTAAATAAAATGTGGTCAATTTGATGAATTTACATATTCAAAGATAATTTATTCTTGTTTCAGATTAAGTTGAGAGGCTTTAATTGCTTCTCTCTTAATTATCGAATTGTTTTGATTTCTGCTAGAGGAGCCATGACATCGTGTGCCTCTATCGTCTTTACTTGCGCAACATCCTGATCCACAAAACATCTCACGTCAGTTGATGAGGCAGATACCAGCCATTGGTATGTTCCTTTTTCCAATACCCATGAACTTGTTTTTACATTAAACGATGACATATCCATCAGCTTCCATCTTAACGTCACAACTTCACTTTCACCAGGTTTTAATTCTTTCGTTTTAGCCAATGCTTTCAGTTCTTTCGAAGGTTTATTCAAATCTTTTCCGGGTGCTTTCACATAGAGCTGAACAGCTTCTTTACCTGCTACTTGTCCACTATTAGTAACCTTCACTTTTACTTCGCAGTTCTCGTTCAGGATAGACGAACTAATTACTTCATAGTCAAATGTAGTATAAGAGAGTCCAAAACCAAACGGATATGAAACTTCTTTGTTAAACGTATCAAAATAACGGTACCCAACATAAATACCTTCCTCATAATTAGTGAAATCCACATTGCGTTCCGATTCTTTCGGTTTAACTTCCTTCTGATCACGTTGCACATTCATGCCGCTACCCATCATAAATGAAGGCATTTTGAACTCGTAATCAAAGGGAAAATTGTTATCAGAAGGGGCGTCTCCATACTTCAAGGCAAACGTAACCGGAAGTTTACCCGATGGATTGACCTCTCCTGTCAACACATCAGTAACACAATGACCAACCTCCTGCCCCGGTTGAAAGGCACAGATGATTGCGTCCGCCATTGATTTCCATGATGCAGTTTCAACAGGACTGCAGATGTTGAGAATTACAACCACTTTCTTTCCGGCAGCATGATAGGCATCCGATACCTGTTTTAGTAGGGCGTTTTCATTTTTGGTAAGATAAAATTCGTTGGCATGTCGGTCTTTTGCTTCACCGCTGGTACGCCCGATTGTAAGAATCGCCAGATCGTTTAGCTTGACTTGTGCCGCCATTTCTGCAGCAGTGGGAAGAAATTCATCCGCTCGGGGTGGCGGAGTAAAAGAAAAAGAAGGGCGACCATTGGGAAATAATCTTTTTTGCTCTTCTTGTAGATGTTTTTGATATTGCTGAGTTAATTTTTTATCTACCGTGTAGGAAGCCTTTCGAAGACCTTCAACCATGGAAACAGTATATCGCCCAAAACCGGTACTTCCGAAACCCATTCCTGCCGGCACCATATCGTAAGATGTTGTACCATAGAGTGCAATCTGATTGATTTTTTTATCTATTGGAAGAACACCATTGTTGGCCAGCAAAACGATCCCCTCTGAGCCAGCCTGCCTTGAAACAGTAGCATGTGCTTTAAGGTCTGTTTCGTTGGGATAGTTATAGTTATTAAAGCTATGACATTTAACTACCAGCTCAAGCACGCGCTTCACGTTCCTGTCTAAAATTTCCTCGTCTAAAATCCCATTCTTAACAGCATCATATATTGACTTAAACTGACGGTCTTGCCCTGGCTGTAACATATCATTTCCTGCATTCATTGAGGCAACTGCATCTTGTCCGGCATTCCAGTCTGACATTACCAGACCTTTGAACCCCCATTCATCTCTTAAGATATCAGTTGTTAATCCTTTATCCTCGCTCGTATACTTTCCATTGACCTTATTATAAGCTGTCATGACTGTCCACGGCTGGGATTCTTTAACCGCAATTTCAAAACCTTTAAGATACAGTTCTCTCAATGTTCGTTGGTCAAGTCGGGAATCGTTGTTATTGCGGTTTGTCTCCTGACTATTTACAGCAAAGTGCTTAATACTGGTGCCTACACCTTTACTTTGAACCCCATTAATGAAGCCGGCTGCAATTTTACCGGTCAATAAAGGATCTTCGGAATAATACTCGTGATTGCGTCCGTTGAGAACATTTCTCATCAGATTCACACCGGGAGCTAATAGCACATCCATCCCATAATCTTTTACTTCGGTACCAAGAGCTTCGCCTACCTTAAATGCTACATCGGGATTAAAGGTAGCGGCTACTGTTGTGCCTGAAGGAAATTCAGTGGTATAATAGAACCGGCTATCGAAATCGCGTCGAACGCTCATAGCCAAACGATGAGGTCCATCGGCAAAATAAACCGATGGAATACCAAGACGGGGAATCTCATAGGTACGTCCTGCGGTTCCGGGGAATTTAGCATCACCACCCATAGGCATGCCACAACCAATTACCATTCGGACTTTTTCCTCCAACGTCATTACTTTAACAATCTCATCAATATTGTTTTTATTAAGTGTGATCTGTTGTGTAATAATATTTGCCTGGCTAAATAGCATGGCCAGAAAGATAATAAAACAAGGTTTCATACGACTAATTTGTTTTTTCATTTTATTTTGCTCATTACCACCCTTCATTCTGAACCATATTGGGATTCAGACGAATCTCGGTTGCGGGAATGGGTAAAAGGTTGTGTCTGGCTTTGAAGCCATAACGATTCGGATCGGTATTGTACTGTTTGTATTCAACTACCACATTGTCGGGTTCACTTAACGAGGTAGCCTTGTTTGTTAGTAAAGGCGTTACAGCACCTTGATTTTTCAATAAACTTTCAGCATCCTTCCAACGTATAATGTCCTGATATCTTGTATACTCACTGCATAGCTCCAATCGTTTCTCCAACTTGATGGCATCCAGATTGGCAATCTTAAACGGTAATCTGGCACGAGTACGAACCTCGTTCAGACAGGCATTAGCCTCTGATTGATTTCCTGCCATTAAATTTGCCTCGGCAGCAAGCAACAGGACTTCCGCATAGCGTATCCAGCGGTAGTTATTGAAAGAACACCAGAACGTAATAGGCGCTTCTGCAGATGTAAAGCGACGCTTCCACATGAAAACGCCTTCATTTATAATGGTTTTCCCTTTTTGTAATTTTACACCTAAGTCGTTCATCTGAGCATAAGTTTTCAATGTGTGATTCAGACGATATCCATTAACTCCCTCTTCTGCGACAAATGCGTCGTATAAATTCTTTTGAGGCACCATAAACCCCCAGCCCGTGTCTTTGTAATCATTAAATTTTGGAGAAGTTGCTTCCAAATTATCCATACGCCAGTGATTCATCACATTGAAGAAGCCAAACTCATCGAAAGGATTACTTGTGTCAAGAATACGATTACTCTCCAACATACTTTCAGTGGATCTTTCAGCTTTATATGTGAGAAGGTCTTCATAATTTCCTTTGTAAAGGGCATATTTTCCGCTTTTTCGTACTTCATTCAATACTCTGGCAGCATCCGCATATTTCTCCTGCCATAAATATGCCTTGCCAAGCATTGTCTGAGCCACCTGTTTTGTGATACGCCATGTCGTCTTATCGTTCACATCCTTTTTTTCTTGCAAATATCCTGAGCCAATAGCCTCGGTCAAGTCCTTTTCAACGAATGCCCAAAGTTCTTCCTTTGGTGACTTGGGCATCTGATACTCATCAGGATTTAGTTCACGATCTACCAACGGCACTTCACCCCACATTGAGATTAAGTCGAAATAGGCGAAAGCACGGAAGAATTTTGCTTCGGCATGGGCCATCTTTTTGATGTCGGAGTCCGGCTCAATACGACCCAAAATTACATTGGCCTTATATATCAAACTATAATAACTCTCCCATACACCGCGAATAAAACTCTGATCTGAACCGAATGAAAATTCGTTGCAGCTTTCCAGTTCAGCATTATCATTTCGTCCTCCGCCACCAGCCCACACATCATCGGAGAGCGCATTCTTTAACATTGTATAATTATAATACGTCCCTTTTAACTGAATATAAAGTGCATTGGATGCTGCCTCAGCGTGCTCATCTGTCTGGTAATAGAATGAATAATCAAGAACGCCTTTCTGAGGTATATCAAGGTTGTCTTCACAAGTAGTTAGACTCAATATGAGTAAACTTCCTACTATTAAAGATAATTTTTTATTTTCCATCTTGTTTGCTTATTTATAGAAAAAATAATTAGAATGTAACAGTTAATCCCAAAACCACTTTCTTTGAATTGGGATAGCTTCCTTTATCTACTCCCAATCCGCTGCCTACACCTGTTACCTCGGGGTCAAAACCGGGATATTCGGTAAAAGTAAAATAATCTTCTAATGAACCATACAGGCGTAAGTTCTCAACAGCTACCTTTTTTAGTAAATCTTTTGGAACGGAATATCCGAACTGAATTTGCTTAATCTTAAAGTAGGATCCATCGAAAACCGATCCCGACGAAGTCATAAATTTAGTATAATCAGTTGCGTAAGCTCTTGGAGTAATGCCATTGGGATTGTTTTTTGTCCAACGATTCTCAGTAAAATATGTGAGTTGATTCAGGTTATAGTCAACCCGATTTAAACCGATATAAATATCGTTACCATATGAGCCGGTGCCAAACATGATAAAATCGAAGTTCTTCCAACCCGCAGTCAAGGTAACACCGTATGTTAAATCTGCCATTCCTTTTCCAATTTCAGTCTTATCATTATCAGTGATGACATTGTCTCCGTCCATATCCTTGAACAGTGGTTCTCCTGTTTCCTTATCAACGCCTTCAAATTCATAACCGTAAAAATACCAGGCTGGTTTGCCTACCTCAAAACGGGTGATGGCACCATATGTCACCAAGGTTGCCCCATCAATGGCAGCTAGAGATTCGTGAATATAGGTTACTTTGTTTTTTAATGTTGCAATATTGCCTCTTATACCGTATGAGAAATCGCCAATATGTTCTTGCCAACCAATTTCCAGTTCAAATCCTTTGTTGGTAATATTGCCGGCGTTTACAGGTGAAAAAGTATTACCAACAACAGTGGATGCTTTAATTCCCGACACAATTAAGTCTTTGGTTTCCTTGTTAAAATAATCTGCTGATACTGACAGGCGATTATTGAAAAATCGAGCGTCAATTCCGATATTAGTCTGTTCAGATGTTTCCCATTTCAGATATTCATTTCCGGTAGCAGACGGAGCATAACCATTCACGTAATGAAAATCGTCATTTTCACCCACAGCTAAATGACCACTTGGAACAACCGAAACATTCCATCGATATCCACCAAGTGATGCTGTAGATCCGTTTTGCCCCCAACTGGTACGAAGTTTTAAATGAGACATCCATTTCTGTGTGCCTTGCATAAACTTTTCCTGAGAAATAACCCAACCCAAAGAAGCTGCGGGGAAATACCCCCAACGCATGTTCTTTGGCAACACTGAAAGGTCTGCCGCATCTGCTCTAAGTGAAACCTGTGCTAAGTACTTACCTTCGTAATCATAGTTTAGTCGCCCGAAATAAGCCAGTTTGCGAATATAATTCTCTTCACCTCCCGAAACATCCTTTGCAGCATCTGAATTTGCGTAAGCAAAGTACCAAAAGAGCGGGTCGTCTTGTAAGAAACCAATATTCTGATCATCACCTCTTTTATCACCACTAACTCCGAAGCTGCGGCTTTCGCTGTATGATGTACCAAGCATCAGGGTTGTCAAATTCTTACCAAACGCATGGTTATAATTCATAAAGTTTTCCCATTGCCAGTACGTCGGGCTATTGTCAGAGGCATTTACCTGGATATAGTCTTGCTTGGCAGTGCCGTGATAATAATAGTCGTGACTAACGCCATAAGAGGATGAGGAAGAGAGACGATAGCCCAAACGCGAGGTAATTGTTAAAGGATTAATAGGTGTAAAATTAAAATAAGTTGTACCGTTTATATTATAACCTCTACTTTTAGTGAATGAACGATCTCGCATGACAAATGGATTGATAGCTTCTGCATTGCCGGTGAATGCGGAAACACCATAAAGATTTCCATGACCATCGCCTAACATATTAGGATGCAAAGCGTAAATATTCGACATATGTTCGGGCAGGTTGTCTATGGGATATAGCGGTTTTGTCAAAGGATCCAGCTGTAAAACTGATAAAAGTAAACTACCATACTCAGATCCTTCTGCTACGGATTCAGCTTTATAATGCTCTATCTGGTTATTCGATCCAACCTCCAGCCACGGTTTAATCTTCCAGCTAGCATTAATCATACCGGTCAGGCGCTCGTAAATATCCGCATCACCAATCACCATGCCGTTATTCTTCAGATCTGAAAGAGACAGGTAGAAAGCCCCCTTGTCACTACCTCCTTGGAAAGTAACGCCGTGACGTATCATGGAACTTTTTTCAAAAGCAACATCAGTCCAGTCGGTGTCAGTAACACCATCCCAATTAATATCGAATGCACCTTCTGTAATCTTACCGGCTTCAATGAAATAATCCTTGTACTGTTGGGCATTCATTACTTCAGGTATTTTTCCAAGACTCTGCGAAGTATTCTGAAAATTATAGGTTATTTTTCCGCTACCTTTCCCTTTTTTAGTGGTGATCAGGACAACACCATTTCCGGCGGCAGCACCATAGATAGCAGCAGAAGCACCATCCTTAAGTACTTCCATTGACTCAATGTCATTCGGATCGATCCCTCCAATATTGGCAGCTATCCGCCCATCTACCACATACAATGGATCGCTTGGACCATTGGAGCTGATGCCGCGAATTCTCACCTGTGGCGATGCTCCCGGTCTTGCAGAAGCACTAAGCACCTGCACTCCTGCCGTTTTACCTTGCAAAGCCTGCTCGGGACGAGTGATTGTACGAGCTTCCATATCTTCGGATTTCACAGAAGAAACGGCGCCGGTCAGTGAGCTTTTTCTTTGTACGCCATACCCTATTACAACCACTTCATCCAAAGACTGCACATCTTCTTCCATAACAATATTCAACGTTGCACCACTTACAAGGTGTTCTTGAGAAACGTAACCAATATAAGAAAACATCAATGTAGCTCCTTGCTGAACAGATAATTGATAATTACCGTCAATATCGGTAACAACACCATTATTTGTATCCTTCTCAAGCACACTCGCACCAATAATTGGCTCATTTTTGTTATCCACAACCTTACCTCTCACTTGTACTGACCTTTGTGCCAATAATAACGGAACGGAAATCATCAAGGAGAGCATCGTCATCATTAGTCTCTTCAATAAATCTTCATTCTTCATTTTGTTTTGTTTATTAGATAGTTAATCGCATAATTGCTTTTTTAATTAAAAGTCATTTTGAGGAAATAACCTGACAATGTCCAATAGTTCCTTGTCATGGTTATATTTTACTTCACAGGTATTATCAAAAAACATCGTTACGCCCTCTTCTGGTGTATATCGTTCCCAATCGGGTAGATCTTCGGTATTTGGATTACCTGTATGAGCGAAGCTAAGCCAGGCACCACTCATCCGCTCAGCCAACAATTGTGCTTCTGCTCCTCCACCTGTCATATGTCGTGCTTTTTGTACATTATCAAATACGAAAGGTAGTTCCATACAGTGCAGAGATCGAAGACTACCGTCCAACACAGGAGATTCCCAAGTAAAAAAATACATATAAACCGGTGCACCACCTTGAGCAGATTTAATATTTGCCAGTTCTACGGTGTTTGGCCGAAAAAGAAAATCAATATCAATCAGGTCCTGCGGTTTATAATTTGAGTAGGCCTTCTCAAATGCCCGGAGAAATTCATCAACACGCTCACCGTATTTCTGTCTTATGCGCTCAACAGCCTGCTCACGTGTAATATTGCGCAGAGATGGCACATATGTGCTCTTACAAAATTCATGGAGATTAGAACCTAACAAAACGGGAATTTCCTTACTTTGATCGGGTGCCCGGGAACTGAACGGTTGTGAAGGCAGTACATTATCGTCAACGGTTGGAGCCCATCCAAATATAAAAGCAGAGTGACCTTCTTTTTCAGCTTCCCGCCTCACCTCTGTTACAGCCCTGTCGCCGGCAGCCAACAACTTGTCATAAGGCAGTTGTTGTAACACATCAATTTCTGATGAATTCAACCCTAATTCCCTCATTACTGCCGTACCAATCCGGCGCGACCATTTGGCTTCCATTGTACGCAGCATGGCTCCGCTTTGAATAATAGCCTTATGAAATAATCCTTTTGCTGATGGTGTGGCAAGCAAAGTGGACACTTTACCACCACCGCCGGATTGTCCAAAAATGGTAACATTTGAGGCATCACCTCCAAAATATGATATATTCCTGTTTACCCACTGAAGTGCAGCTACAATATCGAGTAGTCCAACATTCCCTGATTCTTTGAATTTTTCGCCATATGCCGAAAGATCAAGAAAGCCGAGCACATTGAGGCGGTGATTCAAGGTAACCACAACAACGTCTCCGTCACCGGCGAGATTAGTTCCATCGTAAGAAGGGAGCTCCTGTCCTGATCCGGCAGAGTATCCTCCGCCATGGAGCCAAACCATCACAGGACGTTTTTTATAATCGTTAATGCCAGGCGTCCAGATATTTATGCGCATACAATCCTCATCAGCATACCCATCGTCCCAGTCGAACGCAAAAGCTTGTTCATCATTAAGCCAGCCTGTTCGTTTTGCCTGTGGGCATGTAGGACCGTATGAACGACTACTTCGAACTCCTTCCCACTTGTTAACTGCTATGGGAGGCATGAATCGTTCTGCCTGAGCGTATGGAATTCCTTTATATATGTAAACTCCCTTTTCTATATATCCTGCTACTTCTCCTGATTCTGTATTTACTACTGTTGAGTTTTCCGATGTCATAATTTCACATTGGGTCTCATCCACAACTCTAACAGAAGTATTGTTGACGCATAATAAGAACGACGATAAGATGAAAGCAATAATTGATACAAGATATATCCACATATTAAATCATGGCTGTTTGTGTATGTGCAAAATTAGGGCGCTTTATGTGAAAACTCTTTTTGATATGTTTAAAAGAGTTTCTTATTTGTCCAAATCGACTTTCGTTTTTGTCCAAAAATTATCAAATTTGTGTAAAAATGCATTTATTTGGTATTCCTTAACATTTCGCTGTCTCAGAAATAGAAAATAATTTTTTTCGTCTTTGGAAAAGAGCATTTAATTGTGTATTTTTGGCTAATACATTGGATAATGACCACTTATTTTTAATTCACAACTTTTAATATTTATCATGCGTAATCTTGTCATCACCTTACTATTAATACTTCTTGTTGCTTGCGAAAATAAAAAAAGCTTTAATGAATTATCGAATGTTGAAAGTCCAATTATTGCGAGTGACATTTCCAGTCAAAAGATTACTGCTTTTGCCGAAGATAGACATGGGCATATATGGATAGGTACTTCCAGAGGACTAAATAAATACGACGGAAATGAGTTTTATCAATATTTCAGCACCGATGATTCGTTAGGTTTGCCTGATAACCAAATTACCGATATTTTACTCGACTCAAAAAAGCGTCTGTGGATAGCGACCGTTAACGGCGTCTGCCGCTATACTGAAAAAGATAATTTCCACCGTATACCCATTAAACAAAGTAACCAAAATGGACAACAACTAATTGAAACTCGGGATGGACAGATCCTTCTCAACTTTTATTTTTCGTTAGCTATTTACAATCCCGATACTGACAGCTTCGATGAGTTTAAGCAATACGATACCCCTCATCTTTCTATGAATTTTTTTTCAGACGCCGGTAATGACCTGTGGTCTGTTAACGACAGGACTATAAATAGATACAATTCTAAAACTTTAAAGTTGGAGGATTCGATAACTATGGATTTTAATGTTCAAACTTCGTACCTGTGGAGAAATAACGAACTGTGGATTTCAGGGGATGGGAAAGTCGCAATTTTTGATACTCGTACGCGCCGTTTTGTTCATACGCCACCATGTATTACTAATCACCCTCTGTTTAAACTGAGTTCTGTTCGAAAAATATACTCTATTAATTCCGGTACTCTGGTAATTGCAACTGATAATCACGGCTTGTTTGTCTATAATCGGGGAGAGCAAACTCTTTTCCATCAGAATGAAAGCGGATTTCCATTTTCGGGAACAGATGATCAAATCAGCACTCTGTTTGTTGACTCTCAAAACAACCTTTGGTTAGGAACTGACGATCAAGGCTTTTCAACTCGAAACAGTTACAAGGAACGGTTTAATAATGACAATTTCTTAAGTGAATATTTTCGCAATAAGCCTGTGTTGGCGTTGGCTGAGGATGATGATCGTAATCTTTGGTTATTGACAAAAATGAATGGGCTCTATATCTATAATTTGGGTGAGAAAAGGATCCAAAACCTGGATATATCCTCTTTATTAAACTCAGCCGTATCGGACAAAAAAGGCGAAGCAGTGATCAGTTCGATGTTTTTAGATGACGAGGGAGACATTTGGTTGGCTTCAAGTGAGTCTAATTGGGTATGTCAATGCAAACTCGATGGGAATAGGCTGACTTTACAGAGATCATTTCAGATTCAAGGCCCGCATGTGTTCACACAAGACGATGATGGTACCATTTGGATTAGCACTACTTCAGAATATGTCTATTCACTTAAAAAGGGCGAAACAGAATTCGAACCTTTACAGGTGTTTCAGCCATTCTTCAATTTCGTTTCAGGTTTTATTATATTACGAAATGGCAAAATCATGGCATCACCCTTTTATCATAGGCCCAAAATGATAGAGCCTAAAAGTCGCGAAGTTGAAACCATTAATTTTGATGAAAAAGAATGGAAACAGAGCATTCCACGCTCAGTACTTATTACAAACGTGCTTTTCGAAGATAGTCGTGGCCAGATTTGGATTGGTACCAAAACCAATGGTATTCTTCGTTACTACCCGGACAGAGGTCGTCTAGAGCCCGTCCCCGGAACACCCTGTATGGATATCGTTTCAATTGAAGAAGATGTACACGGAAATCTGTGGGTGGGGACTGAATACGGTCTAGGTCACTATAACAGAGACACCAATAGTTTCACAAACTACTTCGCCTCCTCAGGCATAGGAGGTAACCAGTTTATAGAAAGATCATCCTGTATTCTTTCAAACGGAACATTAGTGTTCGGCGGAACTCATGGCCTAACTTTCTTCGATCCAATAGACTTACCTGAAAAACGAAAGATCCCTCTGCTTTTTGAAAATTTAAAAGTACATAATGTTTTGATACATCCACAAGATAATGACGCCAACATAACAAAGCACCTTTCCTTTAAACCGGATATCCGCTTGCGACATTACCAGAACGGATTTAGTATCTCTTATGCCGCACTGGATTACAGCAAATTCAAAAGAGTTAATTATTACTATAAACTCGAGGGATTTGATAAATATTGGGTGGATGCGAATAATAACCGGGAAGCCTACTATGCTAATTTACCTGCCGGCAAGTACAACTTTTCAATTCGGATTGCCGACAACGATCAGAGTATTGCCGAGACACAGGAGACTATCCGTATCATTGTTGAACCTGCCCCTTGGCTTACATGGTGGGCATGGACCCTTTATATCCTCATAGCTAGTTCGGTAATTATACTTGTTTTCCGTGGTTTGTGGAGAATCCGAAAAGAAAAAGAAGTTGCTTTTTTGGCTGAAAAAGAGAAAGAACATGAGCAGCGAACCAATCAAATGAATATGCGTTTCTTTACGAATGTATCACACGAGTTTCGCACCCCACTCACCATGATTGCCGGCCCCATATCTCAACTTTACGAAAACACAAACATCCCTCAAAACGAGAGAGCATTGCTTGGCATTGTAAAACGCAGTGTGACACGTATGCTTCAGTTGGTTAACCAGATGATGGATTTCCATATGCTTGAGAATGACACATTAAAACTTAAAGTGAAATTAAAAGACGTAACTGAACAGTTATCTCACATAATAGATGTGTTTCGTATCAACACACAAAGCAAGGGTGTTGATTTGCGGGTTGAAGGACTCGAAGACCGTTATGAAATGTGGGTCGATGAAGACAAAATGGACAAGATTTTGGGGAATCTGCTTTCCAATGCAGTGAAATTCACTCCTTCCGGTGGTGTCATTGCTGTTGATTTTGACATAATAAGCCGTCGCGAAGCAGAATTGTTGTTTGAAATGAGACCGGATAATCAGGCAACACTTTTTGCAAAACTTACGGTTACTGACAATGGAAAGGGAATTCCGGAAGGAAAAGAGGAGAAGATATTCGAACGTTCTTTTAAGGCAGACAATAATGATAACAGCAATTATTATAGTACCGGAATCGGATTGTATCATGCTCGTAGCTTGACTGAACTACATCATGGCTATTTAAAAGCTGAAAACAAAAGCGATGGTCAGGGTGCTATTTTCACACTTCTTATTCCAGTGAGCGAAGAATGTTACGCCGAAAGTGAACGCATTCAAGAAACAGAGACAGGATCAAAGAGGTACCAGTTGGAACAAAGCGATTCGTTCATGGTAGAAAACTTGTCGATGCAACGTGCCCAAAAGACAGTTTTCGTAGTTGAAGACGATCCCGAACTCTCTAATTACCTTCATACTATTCTCTCACCACATTACAATGTAGTTCGTCATTTTGATGCAGACAAGGCATATCAGCAAATGTTAGAAGAAGCTCCGGATCTGGTTTTAAGCGATGTGGTGATGCCTGACAAGGATGGATACAGTTTTTGTCGAGATATCAAGAACAACATACAACTCAGCCACATCCCTGTAGTATTGGTAACCGCAAAAACAGCACTGGAAGACAAAATAAAGGGATTGTATACAGGTGCAGATGCATACATAACAAAACCGTTTGAACCTTCGTATCTGCTGGCACTCGTCAATTCACAATTGATAAATCGTGAAAAAGTACAGCTGTTACTCTCTGCTACAACAAAGACAGATAAAATTGACAAAGATGTTCTTTCTCATCATGATAACGTATTCATGTCTGAACTCTATCATTTGATGGAAACTGAATTATCTAATTCAGAACTAGACATTTTGCAGATGACAGAAAGAATGAAGATTTCGCGTTCCAAGTTTTATTATAAGGTAAAGGGATTGACAGGTGAGAACCCTGCAGCTTTTTTTAGAATATATAAGCTAAATCGCGCTGCTGAATTGATAAAGGAGGGTAAATATAATATTTCGGAAATTGCCGATATGACCGGATTTACGACTCTATCACATTTTTCTGCAAGTTTTAAGAAACAATTTGGTGAATCCCCCAGTAAGTATCATTAATCCGGTACTGATTATTCCTTTTCCTGAAGTTGTCTTTTGACTTTTTAGCGCAATCAGGTTGAAGCGTGG
>NZ_DCEN01000018.1:0-4364 GCF_002316955.1 Proteiniphilum sp. UBA1028 | reverse complement strand
GGTAATAACAAAAAGTCGGATGAGGGCATTTTTCATGGCTGTCAGCCACTGGATTCTGCTCTTCTGAAACTTATATCACTTATAAAACGATTGAGGGGAAATTGTCAACGGTAAATTTACCTTTTGCATACATTGCCATACGAAAATGTTCACTAAAGTTAGATATTTTGAGTCGTTTTCGCTCTTGGATTTTCAATTCTCACAATAGCAAAGCCCAAATAAATTTGTCCTTTGCTTACATTGCTTACGAAAATGTTCATTACCTTTGCAGATATTTTTTTTGCAACATATGACGCTATGACACAAGATAGAGAAATCTTCGCGATAATTCGAAAAGAACAGGAACGACAACTGAAAGGCATTGAGTTGATTGCTTCTGAGAACTTTGTGAGTGAACAGGTGATGCAGGCAATGGGATCTGTGATGACAAATAAATATGCCGAAGGTTATCCCGGAAGAAGGTATTACGGAGGTTGTGAGGTGGTCGATTTGAGCGAAAAGCTTGCCATTGACCGGTTAAAAAAGATTTTTGATGCCGAATGGGTCAACGTACAGCCACATTCTGGCGCGCAGGCCAATGCTGCTGTCTTTCTGGCCTGCCTGAAAGCGGGAGATAAATTTCTCGGATTGAATCTTTCACACGGAGGGCATCTCTCACATGGTTCTCCCGTGAATTTCTCCGGTTTGATGTTTGAACCCATTGCATACAGCGTTCGTGAGGAAGATCAACGTGTGGATTACGAGCAGCTGGAATCGCTGGCACGATCGGAACGGCCCAAACTGATTATCGCCGGGGCATCGGCCTATTCACGCGAGTGGGACTATGCCCGTATCCGCAAGGTGGCCGATGAAATAGGGGCTATCTTCATGGTGGATATGGCACATCCGGCCGGACTGATTGCCGCAGGGTTGCTGGAAAATCCGTTGAAACATGCGCATATTGTCACCTCTACTACCCATAAGACGCTTCGAGGCCCTCGTGGCGGTGTGATCCTGATGGGAAAAGATTTTGAAAATCCGTGGGGTTATACCACTCCCCGGGGAGAGGTAAAGATGATGTCGGCTCTGTTGGATTCGGCTGTCTTCCCGGGTATGCAGGGAGGTCCTTTAGAACACGTAATTGCCTCTAAAGCTGTTTCATTCTTCGAAGCGCTTCAGCCGGAATACAAAACCTATCAGACACAGGTTCAAAAAAATGCGGCTGTAATGGCCCAGGCATTCAGTGACAAGGGTTACAACGTGGTATCCGGAGGTACGGACAATCACATTGTCCTGGTGGATTTGCGTACCAAGTTCCCGGCGTTGACCGGAAAGGTGGCAGAGAAAGCACTTGTGGAGGCCGATATCACCACCAACAAAAATATGGTTCCCTTCGACAGCCGCTCACCTTTCCAGACTTCCGGCCTTCGTTTCGGTACACCGGCCATCACCACCCGTGGAGCAAAAGAGGAATTGATGGGTGAAGTTGTGGAAATGATTGATACAGTGTTGTCGCATCCCGAAGATGCGAAAACAATTGCCACCGTACGCGGGAAGGTAAATACAGTGATGGGCCAATACCCGCTTTTTGCCTGGTAAAGAGCATCTGTCTCCGAAAACATCCCGCGCAGGGACAACGGGGATGTAAGTAATATATGCAATGAGGAATGGTTGAACTGTTCCTCATTTTTGTTTACATTTGCATATGTGCAATGGAAAATATGAAAGATCTGCATTCAACAGTTGTACCGCATAAACTTGTTTTGTCGGGTAAAAAATGTCGCTTCAGAGCCACACATGGTTGAATCTGTACAAAGAGAGATATCCGAATGAACATCCTTCAGACCGAAATTAAATTTATTCCCGGTGTGGGGCCCAAGAGGGCAGAGATCCTGCAAAAGGAGATCGATGTCTTTACGCTGGGCGACCTTTTGCGCTGGTATCCCTATCGCTATATCGACCGCTCGCGAATGTATTACGTGCATGAGATTGATCAGTCGCAGGCTTACATCCAGCTGAAGGGGAAAATCACCGCTTTCGAAACTTTCGGGGAAGGAAGGAAAAGGAGGCTGGTGGCTCATTTTACCGACGGAACCGGCTTTGTGGATCTGGTCTGGTTCCAGGGAGTACGATTCATCGAAAACAAGTATAAGTTCAACCAGGAGTATATTGTTTTTGGGAAACCCAGTCTCTTTAACGGCAAGTGGAATATTCCCCATCCGGAAATCGATCCTTATATGGGCGAATCGGACCGGCCGGAAGGACTGATGGCGATGTACAACACCACGGAGAAGATGAAGAGCCACTACCTCAACTCAAAAGCGATGCAGAAGATCCTGGAGAGTGCGTTCGGGATGATCAAAGAACGGCTGCCAGAGTCTCTCTCTCCCGATGTGGTAAAGGAGGCAAGGCTTATGCCCTTCCACGATGCAGTGGAAAACATTCACTTCCCGAAATCAACCGCTCTGTTGAAGGACGCCGAGTTTCGACTGAAGTTTGAAGAACTTTTCTATATACAGCTAAACATTGTCCGTTACGCTTCCGACAGAAAGTCGAAGCTGCGGGGAGTCCTTTTTCCGAAAGTTGGCCGTTATCTCAATTCTTTCTATAAAAAGAAATTGCCTTTTCCGTTGACCGATGCACAGAAGCGGGTGATCAAAGAGATCCGGAAAGATACAGCCTCCGGGAAGCAGATGAACCGCCTCCTGCAGGGAGATGTGGGTAGCGGGAAGACGTTGGTGGCAATCATGTGTATGCTGATAGCCCTCGATAACGATTTTCAGTCCTGCCTGATGGCGCCCACGGAGATCCTGGCGGCACAGCATTTTGAGACATTTACGCAGATGCTCTCAGGAATGGATGTGGAGGTGGCGCTGTTGACAGGTTCCACAAAGAAAAAAGAGCGGGAGGAGATCCACGCCGGACTGTTATCGGGAAGAATAAACATACTGATCGGTACCCATGCCCTGATTGAGGATGTGGTGCAGTTTCGCAACCTCGGCTTTGTGGTGATCGATGAGCAGCACCGCTTTGGGGTGATGCAGCGTGCCAAACTCTGGGAAAAGAGCAAGCATCCGCCTCATATGCTTGTGATGACCGCCACGCCTATTCCGCGTACGCTGGCCATGACGGTATACGGCGACCTGGATGTTTCCGTGATCGACGAGCTGCCTCCGGGACGCAAGCCGGTGCAGACAGTTCACCGCTACGACAAGAGACGGGGTGCTCTTTATCAGTTTATCCGGGATCAGATACGTGCCGGGCGACAAGCCTATATGGTCTATCCGTTGATTGAAGAGAGCGAGACGCTCGACCTGAAGAACCTGGAAGAGGGATACGAACATGTGAAAGCGGCATTTCCGGAGTTCACCGTCTGCAAGATGCATGGACGCATGAAGCCGGCCGAGAAGGAGGAAGTAATGCGGCAGTTTGTGACTGGCGAAGCACAGATCATGGTCTCCACGACCGTGATTGAGGTGGGGGTGAATGTGCCGAATGCCAGCGTGATGGTGATCGAGAGTGCTCAGCGGTTCGGCCTCTCACAGCTTCACCAGCTGCGGGGCAGAGTAGGGCGGGGAGCGGACCAGTCCTGGTGTGTGCTGATCACACCCTACGAGCTCTCTGCTGATACTCGCAAGCGGATAGAAATCATGACCGAGAGCAACGACGGATTTGTGATTGCCGAAGCGGACCTGAAGCTGCGTGGCCCGGGCGATCTGGAAGGGACGCAACAGAGCGGGATCCCATTCAACCTGCGCATTGCCGACCTGGTGCGCGACAATGCCATCCTCTTCCGTGCGCGCGAGATTGCGGAGCAGCTTATTGAAAAAGACCCTCGGCTGGAAGAACCGGAACATCTGGTGCTGAAGCAACAGCTCAGCCGCCTGAGCGGAAATCGGTACGACTGGAGCAGGATCGGGTGACTTTTTGTAAATAAGAGTTCAGCATCAGCTTTGCATACTCCCCACTTGGGTTGGTTTAAGTACTTACATCAATCGCACCTCCTTCGGTATGCGCTGATAGTCACTTTATTTGTATATATGGAGATGATAAGCCGATAATAGGGGGATGGCAGTCCAGGTATAGCCTATGTCCATCGAAAAACGCATGTTTTTATTTTTCCGGTCCCATTATCTCCGGGCTTACTCCCGGATTCCTGTAGTCAAAGAATGCGATGCCGCTCTTTCTATAGAGGTCTGTCATTTTCTCCATCCGCCTGTCGAAATGCCGGAAGTCTTTTACTGCATCGTTACTCCAGGCTGCCTCGGCCAGGGCTGCGATACGTGGAAAGACCATAAACTGAAATCTTTCCTTACTATGAATTACTTCAGTCCAGACATTGGCCTGAATTCCCATCACATGGGGTGAACAAAAAGAAACTCCGC